>CBFGPE010000031.1:0-53399 GCA_965650625.1 uncultured Azospirillum sp.
GCTCCTGCGCCGAGCCGCCGCAGCCGCCGCGTCCGGTGCCGGTGAAGCCGCCGGTCGAGGTCAACGGCCTGTGGTACCTGGACCAGGGCTGGTCGGAGGAGGCCCGCCAGTGGTACTACAACACCACCCAGGGCTCGCAGATCATGCGCTATGACTGGTTCATGGCGCTGGAGGATCCGCAGACCAAGCAGCCCTTCGTCAAGAGCATCACCCGCTACGGCTATGCCGCCGGCACCGCCAGCAGCTGGAACCCCGATCTGCTGCCGGTCGGCTTCGTCAAGGACACCGATCCCGACAAGACCGCCTGGTTCGGCATGACCTGTGCCGCCTGCCACACCGGCGACGTGACGGTGAACGGCAAGACCATGCGCATCGACGGCGCGGTCACCACCGGCGACCTCTACGGCTTCATCAGCGGGCTGAGCGGCGCGGTCCACACCACCGTGACCAGCGACGCGGCCTTCCAGCCCTTCGCCACCCGCGTGCTGGGCGCTGGCGCCACCGATCAGCAGAAGCTGGCGCTCTACAACGACCTGAAGGCCTTCGACCAGTCCTTCGCCGCCTTCGTCGCGGCCAGCACCCCGGACACGCCCTGGGGGTCGATGCGCACCGACGCCTTCGGCATGATCTTCAACCGGGTTTCGGCCATTGACCTGAACCTGCCCAAGAACAACCGCGCGCCGAACGCCCCGGTCAGCTATCCCTTCCTGTGGGATGCGCCGCACCAGCCGCGGGTGCAGTGGAACGGCCTGCTGCCGAACGCCACCGCCTTCGACGCGCTGGGCCGCAATGCCGGCGAGGTGCTGGGCGTGTTCGGCAAGGTGGCGCTGAAGCCACCCGCCGACGCCGCGCACTACTATTACAAGTCGACGGTCCGCGGCCAGAATCTGGTCGATATGGAAAACCAGCTGCGCAAGCTGCGCTCGCCGGTGTGGCCGGACAGCCTTGCCGGCAATGTCGACATCGTCAAGGCGGCGGCCGGCGAGACGATCTACAAGGAAAGCTGCGAGAGCTGCCACGCCATCCTGCCGCGCGGCCAGACCTACACCACCGCGCCGATCCAGATGGTGCCGCTGTTCAACTGGGCGAAGCCTGACGACGCCAAGGCGGTGATCGCGGCCTTCGGCACGATCTGCACCAAGGGCGTCGATGCCGCCGTCTCCGCCGGGATGGTGACGGTCAACTACGCCGCCGATCCGAAGATGGCGGTCGACGCGCTGTGCCGTCAGGTCGACACCGGCGTCCTCGCCAACGTCGCCATGCCGCCGCAGTTGCTGGGCGGCAAGCCGCTGAAGAACCCGGATCTGGCGGCGAACCTGCTGTCCAATGCGGTGATCGGCGCGATCTTCGGCGATCTGGTGCGCGAACCGGGCCTGCTGGCCGACCTGCTGAAGGGCGACAACGCCCCGGCGCCGTGGCTGACTGCCGCCGCTCCGGCCGGCTGGTCGCCCGAATCGCAGACGAAGGGCGGCACGCTGGACACCACGCCCTTCGTGAAGCCGGGCGCCAAGATGACCGCCGACCACCAGAAGGTGATCGCCGCCCTGACCGGCCGTGGCGAGAGCAAGCCGACCGTCGGCGCGGTTCCCGCCGGTGGCCGTGCGGCGAAGGCGGCTGCCGCTCCCGCCAAGTCCACCTCCGGCGGGGCGACCGCCGACGAGGAGGCGCTGGCCGCCACCATCAAGCAGCTGCTGGCCTACAAGGCGCGTCCGCTGGACGGCGTGTGGGCGACGGCGCCCTTCATGCACAACGGGTCGGTTCCCAACCTGTATGAGATGCTGCTGCCGGCATCGCAGCGGTCGGTGGCCTTCCGCATGGGCAGCACCTCCATCGACCCGGTCAAGGTCGGCGTGGATTCCTCCGCCAAGGATGCCACCTTCGTCTATGACACGACGAAGCCCGGCAACCACAACAGCGGCCACGAATTCGGCGCCGGCCTGACCGACACCCAGCGCTGGCAGCTGGTGGAATACCTGAAGACGCTCTGACCGTTTTCGGAATCTTCGTAACATCCGGCAAGCCGGAGCATCGCCATTCGCGGCGCTCCGGCTTTTTTCATTCGCAATGGTCGCCAACGGCCCATGCGGCAGCGAACGGATATGGGCGGAATCTTTCCTCTTTCGGATGGATCGGCCGGCCGCCAGCCTTGCATCGCCGGGCCTGGACGTTCAGACTGTTGCTTCCTTCATAGGCAATACGCACCAGTCCGACCTTGTCCCAATCCGATCAGCCTTTCCGCGCGCCGGCATCCGTGATCCCGTCGGGGATGCCGCCGGTCCCCTTCACGCAGGGATCGCTGTTCGGCGAGGCCGACGCCATCGGCTATGGCTCGGGCCAAGTCTACGACGAGATGGTGAACGGCCAGGGCCGGCTTCGGCCGCACTGGCAGACCTTCATGAGCACGCTTGGCCCCCTCGACGCTGAACAGATGGCGCAGCGGTGGGAGGAGGCGCGGCGGCTGCTGCACCAGAACGGCGTCACCTACAACATCTACGGCGATCCCAACGGGATGGAGCGGCCGTGGCCGCTCGACATGATGCCGCTTCTGCTGCCGGCCCATGAATGGAAGGCCATCGAATCGGGGCTGATCCAGCGCGCTTCGTTGCTGAACGCCATCCTGACCGACCTGTACGGGCCGCAGACTCTGACCCGCTACGGCCGGCTGCCGCCGTCGGTGATCCATGCCGACCCCGGCTTCCGCCGCGCGGTCCACGGCATCCGGGTGCCGAACGACGTGCATCTGCATTTCTACGCCGTCGACCTCGCCCGCGCGCCCGACGGGCGCTGGTGGGTGCTGTCCGACCGCACCCAGGCACCGAGCGGCAGCGGCTATGCGCTGGAAAACCGCGCGGTGATCGCCAAGGTGCTGCCCGACAGCTTCCGCCATTGCCAGGTGGAGCGGCTGACCGGCTTCTTCGACACCTTCAAGGAAACGCTGCTGTCGATCGCGCCCCGGAATGGCGGCACCAACGGCGGCACCGGCAGCGGACGGGCGCCGCGCGTGGTCCTGCTGACCCCCGGTCCCTACAACGAGACCTATTTCGAGCATGTCTATCTCGCCCGCTACCTCGGCCTGACCCTGGTGGAGGGGGCGGACCTGACGGTGCGCGACCGGACGGTCTATCTGAAGACCCTGTCGGGGCTGGAGCAGGTGGACGTCATCCTGCGCCGGCTCGACGCCGATTTCGCCGACCCGCTGGAGATGCGCGCCGACAGCTCGCTGGGCGTCGCCGGGCTGATCGAGGCGGTGCGGGCCGGCAATGTCGTGATGGCCAACGCGCTGGGTTCCGGCCTGATGGAATCGATGGCGATGAAGTCGTCGCTGCCGACGCTCTGCCGCCATCTGCTGGGGGAAGAGCTGCGGTTGCCCGGCGTCGCCAGCTGGTGGTGCGGCAACGACGCCGAACGCGCCTACGTCATCGATCATCTCGACGGGCTGGTGGTCAAGCCTGCCTTCCCGTCGCTGTCCTTCGAGCCGATCTTTGGCGCCCAGTTGTCGGCCGCCGAACGCTCCGTCCTGGTCGAGCGGATCAAGCGCCGTCCCTGGTATTTCGTGGCGCAGGAGCAGATGGCGCTTTCCACCGCGCCGGTCTGGCAGGACGGCCGGCTCCAGCCGCGGCCCCTGGTCCTGCGCGTCTTCCTCTGCGCCACCCCCAGCGGCGGCTATGCGGTGATGCCCGGCGGCCTGACCCGCGTGTCGAGCGAATCCGGCCGGCTGGTGGTGTCGATGCAGAGCGGCGGCGGCAGCAAGGACACCTGGATCCTGGCGCCGCGCCGGGCCGATGTCGCCTCCACCCAGCCGCGCCCGGCGCTGGCGACGGAGCCGACGGCAAGCGGCGCCCGCCCGTCGGCCAACGACCTGCCCAGCCGCGTCGCCGACGGCCTCTATTGGCTCGGCCGCTATGCGGAGCGGGCGGAGGGGGCTTTGCGCCTGCTGCGCGCCACCCAGAGCCGGCTGATCGACAGCAACATGCCGGGGGCCACCCTGCAGCTTCGCCCGCTGCTCGACCTGCTCAGCTCGCTTGGCATGATCCCGGCGGAGATGGCACGGGTGACGGAGAGCGGAGCCAATCGCGGTCTGCGCGAGGCGTTGCACGCGGCGGTGACCGACCCCGACCATCCCAACAGCCTGCGCTCCCAGGTGCTGCGCCTGCACCGCACCGCCTATTCGGTGCGCGACCGCCTGTCGATGGACATGTGGCGGGTGGTATCGGCGATAGACCGCCAGACCCAGCCGCCGAAAAGCCGGATGGACGCCGCATCGCTGCTGCTGCGGCTGGACGACGTGATGATCACGCTGGCCGCCTTCTCCGGCCTCGAGCAGGAAAGCATGACGCGGGGCGCCGGCTGGCGCTTCCTCGACATCGGGCGGCGGATGGAACGCTCGCTGCACATGATCGCCCTGATGCGCGGGGTCCATGTCGCAGACCTGGACCGCGAGGACGAGCCGATGCAGGCCGCCACCCTGTCGGTGCTGCTGGAACTGGGCGAGAGCGTGATGACCTATCGCGCGCGCCACCTGACCAGCGTGCTGCGCACCCCCGTGCTCGACCTGCTGCTGGGGGAGGAGGCGAACCCCCGCGCGCTGGCTTTCCAGCTTGCCGCGCTGGATCGCCACATGCGGGCGCTGCCCAGCCAGGGCGTCGGCACCGGGACGGACCCGACCGGTGGCGCGCTGGCCATCGTCGCCGCCGCGCGCAACAGCGTGGAACGCGCCGATGCCATGGCGTCCGGAGAGGGGTTGCGCACGCTGCTCGACACGCTGGCCATGTCGTTGCCGGATGTGTCCAACTTCCTGGCGCACGCCTATTTCAGCCATGCCTTCGCACGATCGGCCTGACGCGATGACGCCCTCCTCCTCCGCCGCCGGCGCGGCTCCCGATCAGTCGACACGTTATCGCGTGCGCCATGCGACCGCTTACGACTATGGCGAGGATGTGCCGATCTCCCATCATCTGCTGCATCTGAGCGCCCGGCCGCACCCGCGCCAGCGCATACGGCGCAGCCTTCTGACCATCGATCCGGTCCCGGCGGTGCGGACCGAGCGGGTGGATTATTTCGGCAACACCGTGACCTATGTCGCGGTTCAGGAACCACACCGGACCTTCTCCGTGATCGCCGAAAGCGAGGTGGAGGTGTTCGAGCCGCCGGTGCTGGTTCCAAACGAATCGCTGCCGTGGGAACAGGTGCGCGACAGCCTGCGCGGTTTGTCCGGGCCAGACGACGGGGCGGAGATCACGCAATACTGTTTCGACAGCGCGCTCGTCGCTTCCAGCCCGGAGTTGCTGGACTATGCCCGGGGAAGCTTCACGCCCGGCCGTCCGGCGGTGGCGGCCGCCATCGACCTGATGAACCGTATCAACCGCGATTTCGCCTTCGATCCCACGGCCACCACGGTCGCGACGCCGCTGGGCGCGGTGATGCGCAACCGTCGCGGCGTCTGCCAGGACTTCGCCCACATCGCCGTCGGCTGCGCCCGCGCCGTCGGCCTGCCGGCACGCTATGTCTCCGGTTATCTGCGCACCCTGCCCCCGCCGGGACAGCCCCGGCTGGTCGGCGCTGACGTCAGCCATGCCTGGGCA
Organism: uncultured Azospirillum sp.; assembly: GCA_965650625.1. Taxonomy (GTDB): domain Bacteria; phylum Pseudomonadota; class Alphaproteobacteria; order Azospirillales; family Azospirillaceae; genus Azospirillum. The sequence goes on from CBFGPE010000031.1 coordinate 5,583, forward strand.
TCGGTCTGGTGCGGAATCGCAGCCGGTTGGCTGGACATCTGCCCGACCAACGCCTGCGTCGCCAATCGCGATTTCATCACCGTGGCCTGGGGCCGCGATTACGACGATGTCAGCCCCGCCCGCGGCGTCCTGGTCGGCGGGGCCGGCCATGGCCTGACCGTCAGCGTGGACGTCGAACCGCTGGAGAACTGAGCAACCCGCTCACGCTTCCAGCGGCAGTCCCAGCATGCGGTGCAGCGTGTTGCAGATGGTGCGCGGGTTGACCGGCTTGCTGAAGATCTCCAGCGGTTTCCAGCGCTCGTGCGTCAGGTCGCTGTCGTGTGTCAGGTAACCGGTCATCACCACCACCGGCAGGGTGGCATCCCGTTCGCGGATCTCTCGGATCAGCGTCTGGCCATCCATGCGCGGCATGCGCAGGTCCGTCACCAGCGCGTGCACCCGTTCGCGGGCATAACGCTCCAGCGCCTCCACGCCGTTGGCGGCGACGGTCACGCGGAAGCCCTTGAAGGTCAGGAAATCCTCCAGCGCCATCGCCGCCAGCACCTCGTCCTCCGCGATCAGGATGTGCAACGGATCAGGCATGCGAGAACTCCCTGTCGGATGAGGAGACGGGCTGGCTCGGCAGGGTGATGCTGAAGCGGACGCCGCGGCTTCCGTCCTCCAGCTCGACGTTGCGGGCTTCGATCCGTCCGCCCATGCCGTCGATGATGCCGTATCCGATCGAGAGGCCGAGGCCGGATCCCTTCCCGACCTCCTTTGTGGTGAAGAACGGATCGAAGATCTGCGGCAGCACCGAGGGGTCGATGCCACCGCCGTCGTCGGTCACCTGGATGACCACGCTCTGTCTGTCCGGGTCGTCGCCGACTGACACCATGATGCGTCCCGCCTTCCCACCGGATGCACGAAGTGCAACGATAGCATCGCGCGCGTTCGAAAACAGGTTGAGTATCACCTGCTCCAATTCAAGGGGGCGGCCGGTTACCGGCAGTTGCGTCGAGCCGGGGCTCTCGACGATCTCGATGTCTTCCTGCGCATATTGATGGCGGACCAGTTCCACCGCGCTCTGCACGCAATTGGCGGGATGGAAGATCCGCATGCCGCCGCCGTCCCGACGGCCGAAGGTGCGGACATGGTCGATCAGCTTGCCCATGCGTTCGGTCTGCTCGATCACCAGATTCAAGGCCTTTTCGGCACGGGCCGGTTCGAGCAGATTCTCCTGCAGGCGGTTCAAGGTGTTTTCGGTCCAGAGCCGGATGACGTTCAGCGGCTGGCTCATCTCGTGGGCCATGCCGGCGGCCAGCGTGCCCAGCGTCGCCAGCTTGGAGGTCTGAACCACCTCCTCCTGCAGCCGCTTGCGCTCGGTCACGTCACGGCCGCTGCCGAGGATCTGGATGACTCGCCCGGTGGCGTCCTTCACCGGCATCAGCATGGTGTGGAAGACGCGCTGCCCGGCCGGCATATCCAGCGCTTCCTCGTAATCAATGGTTTCACCGCTATCGCGGCAGGCGGTGTACCGGGGGATGACAAGGTCTGCCAGCTCGGGCGCCACAGCATCCCGGACGCGGCGGTCACGCAACTGTTCAGGGTCCAGGCCGCCAATCCGCGCCAGCGCCGGGTTGATTGCCTCATAAGCGAAATCACCGTCCGGAAGGACTTGGACGATGAACAATGCTTCGCCGAGGTTGTTGAAGAAGCTGGAATAGCGGGTTTCCATCTCCCGCCGCGTTGCCACCTCCTGTGCCAATGCCCGGTTGCTGGCCTCCAGTTCTCGCGGGCTGGGAAGCGCAAGCAGGCGCGGCATCAGCCACCAGAGTGTGGCCGCGGTCGCCAGCGACGCCAAGGCGGTGATGACCTTCACCAGCCCTTCAAGCACATAGTCGGGAGTCCACAGCGTCCAGACCGACATGAAATGGGTGGTGCCGCAGGCGATGATGAACAGAGCGAACAGCAGCGCCACCCAACCGAAGGCCATATCGCGGCGGCGCATGACGAAATAGGTCAGCGCCACCGGAATCGAGAAATAGGACAGGCCGATCAGAATGTCGGACGCGACATGCAGCATCAGGAGATCGGGGCGCCAGAGCAGACAGACTCCATGGGGAATGAAGCCGCCGCTATCCAGAAGCTCGTCCAATCCCGTTGCCATGTCCGCCTCTTTTCCGACCATACCCGTCCGACGGAGGCCATCGCTTAAGTGTCGAAACCAACACACACTCACCCGCACAAGGTCCGCCACCGGATGGACGCCGTCAAGCCGTCAGTCCAGTTAGGAAGCCTTTACAGTTTTTTCTCGTGAAAGGACGCCCGCCCGCGCCCGTAGGCATGTGGGCGGGCGGCTGAGCGGGCGTCAATCTCACGCGGCCGTGTGAACCTTGCGGTTCTGCTCGCGGGTCTTCAGGAAACGCAGCGCAGGGAAATCCTCCTGCGCGCGGTTCAGGTGCCAGGCATTGCGGGCCAGGAACACCAGGGCGCCGTCATGGTCCTCCGCCAGCGCCGAACGGTTCAGCTCGATGAACTTTTCCAACTGGACCTTGTCGTCGGTCTCGACCCAGCGGGCGGCGTCCAGCCCTGCCCCTTCGAAGCGGGCGGCGATGCCGTATTCCGCCTCGATGCGCGAGGCCAAAACCTCGAACTGCAGCTGGCCGACGACACCCACGACCCAATCGGCACCGGTCAGAGGTTTGAACACCTGGGAGGCGCCCTCTTCGGCGAAATGCTCCAGCGCCTTGCGCAGGTGCTTCACCCGCATCGGGTCGTCCGGGCGGACGCGCTGCAGCAGTTCCGGCGCGAAGCTGGGCACGCCGGTGAAGCGCAGATCCTCGCCCTCCGTCAGCGTGTCGCCGATGCGAAGGCTGCCGTGGTTGGGAATGCCCATGATGTCGCCGGGCCACGCTTCTTCCGCCACCTCGCGGTCGCGGGCCAGGAACAGCACGGCGTTGTTCACCGCCATCAGCTTGCCGGAGCGGATGTGCTTCAGCTTGGCGCCGCGCTTGTAACGGCCGGAGCAGAGCCGGACGAAGGCGATACGGTCGCGGTGGTTCGGGTCCATGTTGGCCTGGACCTTGAACACGAAGCCGGTGACCTTGTCCTCGTCCGGCTGGACGGTGCGCGGATCGGCCGGCTGCGGACGCGGCGGCGGGGCGTTCTCCGCCAGACCGGACAGCAGTTCGCGCACGCCGAAATTGTTGATGGCGGAGCCGAAATAGATCGGCGTCAGGTGGCCGGCGCGATAGGCCTCCAGATCGAAGGCCGGCATCAGGCCGCGCGCCATCTCCACCTCTTCGCGCAGCTTGGCGACGGCATGGGCGGGCAGCAGCTCGTCCAGACGGGGATCGTCCAGGCCGTTGCACTCGATGCCCTCGTCGATCTCGTCGCCCTTGCTGCGGTCCATCAGGATCAGCCGGTCGCGGATCAGGTCGTAGCAGCCGAGGAAGTCGCGGCCCATGCCGATCGGCCAGCTGGCCGGCGTGACCTCCAGCGCCAGCGCGCTCTCGATCTCCGAGATCAGGTCGAAGGGATCGCGCGCCTCACGGTCCATCTTGTTGCAGAAGGTCATGATCGGCACGTCGCGCAGACGGCAGACCTCGAACAGCTTCAGCGTCTGCGCCTCGATGCCCTTGGCGCCGTCGATCACCATCACCGCGCTGTCGACCGCGGTCAGCGTGCGGTAGGTGTCCTCCGAGAAGTCCTCGTGGCCCGGCGTGTCGAGCAGGTTGAAGGTGCGCCCGTCGAAATCGAAGGTCATGACGGAGGCGGTCACCGAGATGCCGCGCTCGCGCTCCACCTTCATCCAGTCCGACTTGGCGCGCCGCTGCTCGCCGCGCGCCTTGACGGCGCCGGCCATCTGGATGGCGCCGCCGAACAGCAGCAGCTTTTCCGTGAGCGTGGTCTTACCGGCGTCGGGGTGCGCGATGATGGCGAAGGTCCGACGGCGGGAGACGGCGTCCTGAAGTTCGGACATGCGCTAAGTCCCGTGACAAGAGAAGGTGATCTTACGAACGGCCGGATGGCCGACAGGCGAACGGCGAAAGGGCCGACAGGCGAAAAACGCCCGTCGGCCCCCGTCGCATTACATAGCAGTGCCGGCCCTGGGATTCCAGAGCATTGCCGCCTGTCTTACAGCGCCAGCTCGGCGATCTGCACGGCGTTCAGGGCGGCGCCCTTCAGCAGCTGGTCGCCGCAGACGAACAGGTCGAGGCCATGGTCGCCGAACACCAGGTTGGTGCGGATGCGGCCGACCTCGACGTCGTACTGGCCGGTGGCGTTCAGCGGCATCGGGTAGGCGCCGTTGGCCGGATCGTCCACCACCTTCACGCCGGCGGCATCGGCCAGAACGGCACGGGCGGCGTCGGGCGTGACCGGCTGGATCGTCTCCAGCGTGATGGCTTCTGAGTGGGCGCGATAGGTCGGGATGCGGACGGCGGTGCAGCTGACCAGCAGGTCCGGGACCTCCATGATCTTCCGCGTCTCCCACGTCACCTTCATCTCCTCCTTCGTGTAGCCGTTCTCCTGGAAGGCGTCGATCTGGGGGATCAGGTTGAAGGGGATCGGGTGGCGGAACACGCTGTTGGTGACCGGCTTGCCGTCCAGTTGGTTGCGCGTCTGCTCCTCCAGCTCGGCCATGCCCTCGGCACCGGCGCCGCTGGTGGCCTGATAGGTGGAGACGATGGCGCGCTTGATGCCGAAGGCCTTGTGCAGCGGGCCGAGCGCCACGACGGCGATGGCGGTGGTGCAGTTCGGGTTGGCGATCAGGCGCGAGCCGGCAGCGTACGCCTCGCGGAAGACGTGGGCGTTGATTTCCGGCACGATCAGCGGGATGTCGGCGTCGTAGCGGAAGGCAGAGCTGTTGTCGATCACCAGCGCGCCGGCCGAGGCCAGATCCTTGGCGTGCGCCTTGGCGAAGTCGCCCGACACCGCCAGCAGGACAACGTCATAGCCCTTCACCACCGCGGCGTCGAAGGCCTGCAGGGTCAGGGCGCCGTAGGGGGTCTCCTGCACCTTGCCGGCGGAACGCTCGGAAGCGAACAGGCCGAGTTCGGCGACCGGGAAGCTGCGGTCGTGCAGGACCTTGACCATTTCGCGGCCGACGGCGCCGGTGGCGCCGACCACGGCGACGCGGAGGGACTTGGAAGAAGCGGAGGCGTTGTTGCTGCTCATTGCGGGGTTCCGTCCTGTCTATCGCACTGTTGATCGGACCGGCCTATCGGTCGTTCGGACAGCGGACCCCGGATACGACGAGGCCCCGTCCGTTGTCCGGCGGGGCCTGCCTCGTGGAAGAAACGCTGGTCGATCCGATCAGCACGCACCACGACGCTGCCCGCCGAAGCGAGTCGCTTTTTTGGTCGTAGTGGTGGTGATGGCCGTGCGGTTCATGGGGCCTTCTTATCCGAATGCGCAGGCATTGTAAAGCGCCTGCGCATTCGCCCATTCTGAAATTACCGGAACCCCTCGCCGTCGTGGCTCGGCTTCACCGGGTGTACGTCCCAGATTTCCTGGGCGTACTCGTTGACCGTACGATCGGACGAGAACCAGCCCATGTTGGCGGTGTTCAGGATGGCCTTGCGGGTCCATTCCTCCGGATCGCGGTACAGCTGCATCGCGGCGTCCTGCGCCCGGCAATAGTCGGCGAAGTCCGCCGTCACCAGGAAATGGTCGCCGCCGTCGGTCAGCGCCTGGACGATCGGGTGGTAGCGGTTGCGGTCGTCCGGCGAGAAGGCGCCGGTGGAGATCATGTCGAGCGCCCGCTTCAGGCTGGGGTTCGACGCGATCACCTCGCGCGGGTTGAAGCCGCCGCTGACGCGCAGGTCGTTCACCTCCTCCGCGGTCATGCCGAAGATGAAGATGTTGTCCGGCCCGACATGCTCGCGGATCTCGACGTTGGCGCCATCCAGCGTGCCGATGGTGAGCGCGCCGTTCAGCGCCAGCTTCATGTTGCCGGTGCCCGACGCCTCCATGCCGGCGGTGGAGATCTGCTCCGACAGGTCGGCGGCCGGGATGATGATCTCCGCCGCGGTGACGTTGTAGTTCGGCAGCAGCACGACCTTCAGGTTGTCGTGCACCGACGGGTCGTGGTTCACCACCTTGGCCACGTCGTTGATCAATTTGATGATCAGCTTGGCCATGTGGTAGGACGGCGCCGCCTTGCCGGCGAACACCTTGGTCACCGGGACCCAGCTGACCGTCGGGTTGTCGCGCATCTCGTTGTAAAGCGCGATGGTGTGCAGCACGTTCAGCAGCTGGCGCTTGTACTCGTGCATGCGCTTGACCTGCACGTCGAAGATGCTGTCGACCAGCACCTCCTCGCCGGTCTGGCGGGCGATGTAGGCGGCCAGACGCTTCTTGTTCTTGCGCTTGGCCCGGCGGAACTCCTCGCGGAACACCACGTCGTCGGCCTTCTCGCGCAACGCCGCGATCTGCGACAGGTCGGAGATCCAGCCCTCGCCGATGCGGGTGGTGATCAGCTCCGACAGGGCTGGATTGGCCTGCTTCAGCCAGCGGCGCGGGGTGATGCCGTTGGTCTTGTTGTTGATGCGGTCCGGGAATTCCTGATGGAAGTCGGCGAACACCGTCTGCTTCATCAGCTCGGTGTGCAGGGCCGAAACGCCGTTGACCTTGTGCGAGCCGAGGAAGGCGAGATTGCCCATGCGAACCCGGCGCTCGCCGCGCTCGTCGATCAGCGACAAGCGCGACAGCTTGGCGTTGTCGCCCTCGGCCTTGGCCTTGGTCCGGTTCAGGAACTTGGCGTTGATCTCATAGATGATCTGCATGTGGCGCGGCAGCACCCGTTCGATCATCCGCACCGGCCAGGCTTCCAGCGCCTCGGGCAGCAGGGTGTGGTTGGTGTAGGCGAAGGTGGCGCGGGTGATCTCCCACGCATCGTCCCAGCGGAGCGCATGCTGATCGACCAGCAGACGCATCAGCTCGGCGATGCCGATGGCCGGGTGGGTGTCGTTCAGCTGGATCGCCGCCTTGTTGGGCAGGTTGTCGAAGGTGGAGTGATGCTGCAGATAGCGGCGCAGGATGTCCTGCAGGGAGGCAGACGTGAAGAAATACTCCTGCTTCAGCCGCAGTTCCTTGCCGGTCTCCGTCGCGTCGTTGGGATAGAGGACGCGGCTGAGATTCTCCGACAGGATCTTCTGCTCGACCGCCTTCATATAGGCGCCGTCGTTGAAGTGGCCGAAGTTGAAGTCGCGGGTGGCGCGGGCCGACCACAGGCGGAGCGTGTTGATCGTCTCGCCGCCGAAGCCGACCACCGGTGTGTCATAGGCCATCGCCAGCACGCGGTCGGCATCAACCCAGCGATAGGCGCGCTCGCCGACGCTGTCGCGGAACTCCTCGACACGGCCATAGAACTGGACCGGGTACAGCACCTCCGGACGGGCGAACTCCCACGGGTTGCCGAACTGCAGCCACTGCTCAGGGTATTCGACCTGCCAGCCGTTCTCGAAGCGCTGCTCGAACAGGCCGAACTCGTATCGGATGCCGTAGCCATAGCCGGGCAGCCCCTGCGAGGCCATGCTGTCGAGGAAGCAGGCGGCGAGACGACCTAGGCCGCCGTTGCCCAGCGCCGCGTCCGGCTCGGCATCGACCACGTCGTCCATCGACAGGCCGAGACGATCGAGCGCCTGACGGCATTCGTCCATGATGCCCAGGTTCGACAGGCTGTTGGTCAGCAGGCGCCCGATCAGGAATTCCAGGGACAGGTAGTAAACGCGCTTGGCGTCTTCCTGGTAATAGCTGCGGGTCGTGTCCATCCAGCGGTCGACGACACGGTCGCGAACGGCCAGCGCCACGGTGTGGAACCAGTCGCGGCGCGTGGCGGCGCGTGCATCCTTGCCGACCGAATAGACCAGCCATTCCAGGAACGACCGTTTGAGGCCATCGACATCAAGGCTGCGGCGTTCGATGTCGCGAGATTTAAACCGAGCGTCCATGTCCTGACTTTCTGCGTGAAAGGCCAATGGGAGCGGGCGGCTGGAAGGACGGCGCTCCAATCATGGGGGGAGTGTCTGCCCTGTTGGTTAAGCAAAGCTTTCCCCAGATGGAACGCACCATCGTTTCGCTGTGGTAAAAGGGAGTAGGCTGTCATCCCCTCCCCTTTTTCCCGTCAACGATGCTTCACGAATCCGATCCTGTCCACTGCAATGCAACATGCATCACCATCCGCCGCGCCGAAACGGCCGACATAGCCGCGCTGCTGGCGATCGAGGAGCGGAGCTTCCCAACCGACCGGATGACGCAGCGCAACTTCCGTTATGCGATCCGGAAGGCAAAAGGTGTGGTGCTGGTGGCATACCGCCAAGTGCCGGATGTGCAGGGGCCGCCACTTGCCTATGGAGTCGTCGGTTTTCATGCCGGCACGCGCTTCGCCCGCCTGACCTCCTTCGCGGTGGCGCCGGGCAGCCGCGGACTGGGGATCGGCCGCCGGCTGCTGGCGGCGCTGGAGGAGGAGGCCGCCGCCCATGGCTGCCATGGAATGAGGCTGGAGGTCCGGGCGGACAATGCCGCTGCCATCGCGCTTTATAGCGCGACCGGCTATCGCCGCTTCGCGGAATATCCTGATTACTACGAGGATGGAATGGCGGCGCTTCGCCTGGAAAAGCCGCTGTTTTCAGACGACTGAGTGTTGCGGCGGCGCACCGGTGGACGCGTTCGATGGTGGTAAGCCCGGCAAGCGGAGACGGGACCGGAATCTCCGCGATCTGCCACCGATGTCACTCTTTCCGGATCCTGCGGTGGAACATCCGCGGCGGGCGGCGCGTTTAGCTCCCGACACGATCAACGACGGGCAACAACGGGACCGCCTCAATGACGCCACCGCCGACCGGATCGTTCCGCAACACCCCCCAGGGGCCGCCGACCCGCACCAGATGACGGGCCGGCTCACGAACGCCTTGGGGACCATCGCCAGGGCCTGCTGAGCGCTCAAGACCGCAAAGACACTGTCAGCCCTTCGAACCGGTGGCGCCGCCATTGCGCGCCGGAAAGCCCAATGCCGTCCCCGCCCCGCGCCCCGCCCGTACCGCGATGGGCGCCGCCGCTCAACCGGCCGGCGGGAGACGTACACAGACCGTGGAGGAAGGAAAGACCATGGCGTACTCGTTCGAAAACGAACTGATCCGCTGCATGCCGAACCTGCAGCGCTATGCCTGCAAGCTGACCCGTGATGCCAACGCCGCAGAGGACCTGCTGCAGGACTGCCTGGCCCGCGCCCTATCGCGCCAGCATCGTTTCGAACCCGGCACGAACATGCAGGCTTGGCTGACCACCATGCTGAAGAACCTGCATTTCAACAACCTGCAGCGTGACCGCCATGTGACGAAGGTGGAGCTGTGGGACGGCGCGATGTCGGTAGACGCGGCACAGATGTCGCGTCTGGTCTTCCGCGACGTCGACCGCGCCTTTTCCTCCCTCACCCCCAGCCAGCGTAAGGTCGTGAAGCTGGTCGCCATCGAAGGGCGTCCCTATCAGGAAGCGGCCGAGACGCTGAACGTGTCGATCGGCACCATCCGTTCCCGTCTGTGCCGTGCGCGGGAGCGGCTGAACAACCTGATGACGGCCTGATATCCTCCATCCCTCCACGTCGGCATGTGTCGACCGAATGCGCCCTCCGGATCATGTTGCGGGGGGCGCATGCGCTCGGTTGCCGCCATCCGCCTCCGGCCTGCAAACGAAAAGTGCATTTCCGTAGAAATTGACGCAGATCATGGGCGATAAACTCCGAATGAGTGCATGCTCCCGCGTTTTTTCCGGAAGTTTTCGGCATATCTTCACGTCCGCGATATCGATCACAACCATAGCTGCGCTTTAACGCATTGTTCAGATTATCATGACTTGTATATATCAAGACCGTAATCCATGAGCCATCGCGCACGGTCACGGTCTACTCTCAATGATTGTCAGCGTGCGGGTGATTGCCATGAATGTATTGGCGCGGGTCGGCATCGGGCCGAAGATCTACTTTGTCGTCGTGCTGCTCAGCGCGGTTGCCGCCGGGCTGTCGGTTTACATGACCGATACGTTGAACCGCGTCGACGACGATTATTCCGCCCTGATCTCCAACGACATCACCTTCTCCCAGAAGCTGGAGCGGATGCGCGGCGATATCGCCAATCTTGGGCGACAGATGAACAACGTCCTGCTTCTGCAGGATCCCGCCGGCCTCCCCCCTCTGAAGAAGTCGCTGACGGATATCCAGACGGCCATCGCCGATACCAATGCCGTCGTCACCCGCCTTGCACGCCCTGAAGACAAGGCGACCGTGACGCGGATGACGGACATGCTCGCCTCCATCATGCGCGCCCTGCCCGAAGTCCTCGCGGCCAAGGAGAAGGGCGACCATTCCGGAGCCGCCGTGCTCTACGGCAAGGAATGCCGTCCGCTTGTGGTGGAGACCTTCGATACTGCCGCCAAGCTCGCGGATGACATCAATGTCCGCGTTCTGCGCGCTTCCGGCGCGTTGAGCGAACAGACCGACGCGGTCACCGTCCGGGCGACAAGCGGGATGCTGATCGCCATCCTGCTGGGCGCGGTGGCTTCGGTCGTCATCGCCGTCATCGGCATCCGGCGGCCGATCTCCGCGCTCAACAGCGCCATGGAACGGCTTGCCGACGGCGATGCGACGGTCGCGGTGCCCGGCATCGACCGCCGGGACGAGGTCGGATCGATGGCCCACACGGTCGAGATCTTCAAGGACAACCTCATCCGCAATCGCCGGATGGAGCAGGAAGCAAAGGACGCCGAGATCCGCGCCGCGGCGGAAAAGACCCGGGCGATGAACGCGCTGGCCGACAGCTTCGAGGCGAGCGTGCAGGGCGTCGTGGGCGCCGTGTCGTCCGCGGCAAGCCAGCTGCAAAGCAATGCGCAGAGCATGTCCTCGACCGCCGAGGAGACCACCCGTCAGGCGTCGTCCGTCGCCGCGGCGAGCGACCAGACGCTCAGCAATGTCCAGACCGTGGCTTCCGCCGCGGAGGAGCTGGCCAGTTCCATCAGCGAGATCGCCCGCCAACTGGAATCGGCAACGCGGATGAGCCGGTCGGCGGTGGACGAGGCGCAGCGCACCAACGCGACCGTGGAAAGTCTGGCCCAGGCGGCGGAACGGATCGGCAGCGTCGTGCAGCTGATCCAGGAAATCGCCAGCCAGACCAACCTGCTGGCGCTGAACGCGACCATCGAAGCGGCGCGGGCGGGCGAGGCCGGCAAGGGATTCGCCGTCGTGGCCAGCGAGGTGAAGAGCCTTGCCAACCAGACGGCGCGGGCGACCGAGGAAATTTCCGGCCAGATCCAGGCGATCCAGAAGGAAACCCAGGGGGCCGTCGGTGCCATCCGCGGCATCGCCGACACGGTGCAGCAGGTCAACCAGATCGCCACGTCCATCGCGTCGGCGGTGGAGGAGCAGACCGCCGCCACCGGCGAGATTTCCCGCAACGTCCAGCAGGCCGCCCAAGGCACCGCCGAGGTGTCGCGCAGCATCATGGGTGTGAACGATGCCTCGCAGGAGGCCGGGCGGTCGGCGACCCAGGTCCTTCAGGCCGCCAGCAGCCTCGGGACGCAATCGCAGAACCTGCGGGAGTCGGTGAACGCGTTCGTGTCCCGTATCCGCACCTCCTGACGGGCATCCCCGTCCGACGGCCCCAATCCGATGGTCTGAAAGGGCCCCGTTGCCGCCGGCACCGGGGCCCTTTCACATCTCCTGCCAGCCTATGCCGCTCAGCCGTTCACCACCGTGCCGCCGTTCGGGTGCAGCACCTGCCCCGACATATATGAAGAGTCGTCGGATGCCAGGAACACATAGGCCGGCGCCACCTCGTCCGGCTGGCCGGCGCGTTTCATCGGCACATTGCCGCCGAAGCTCTCGACCTTCTTCTCGTCGAAGGTGGAGGGAATCAGCGGGGTCCAGATTGGACCAGGAGCCACCGCGTTGACGCGGATGCCGCGGTCGCTCAGGGCCATCGACAGCGACCGGGTGAAGGCAACGATGGCGCCCTTGGTCGCCGAATAGTCCAGAAGTTCTGGACTGCCCTTGTACGCGGTGACGGAGGTGGTGTTGATGATGCAGGCACCCTCGTGCATGTGCGACAGGGCGGCCTTCACCATATAGAATTGTCCAAAGATGTTGGTGCGGAAGGTCCGCTCCAACTGCTCGGCGGTGATGTCCTCGATCGACTTCTGCGGATGCTGTTCGGCCGCGTTGTTGATCAGGATATCGAGGCGGCCATGCTCGCCGACGATACGCTCCACCGCCTTTTTGCAGGTTTCCTCACTGCCGACGTCGCCGCTCAGGATGGTGCAGGGCTGCCCCTCGACTTCGACCAGTCGGCGGGTCTCGCGGGCATCGTCGTCCTCGTTCAGGTACAGGATGCCGACCTTGGCGCCTTCGCGTGCGTACAGTACGGCGATGGCCCGGCCGATGCCGCTGTCGCCGCCGGTGATCAATGCCACCTTGTCGCGCAGCTTGCCGCTGCCGCGGTAAGTGGGGCGCGTTTCCGACGGCTGCGGAGTCATGGGCGCCTGATGGCCGGGTTGCGTGTTCTGGTGCTGGGGCGGTTGCCTGCTCTCCTGTTGCGCCATAGGCATTCTCCTTGTTCGGCAACCCTGTCGGGGCGCGGATGGGGTGAGTTGCACAATCACAACAGTCCCCATTGCGCGGCGTTCCGCACCAACGGAAGCCGGAACAATCGGCTGCACCGCCCTGTTACTTGGCCGGGCGACGCGAAAGAGGATGGCTGTGGCGGTTTGCTCGCCTCGAAAGTGAGCAGTGATCGCGCCGTTTGTCGGACTGGTAGGGCCGAGGATCATGCCCATAAGATGGGGTAGGCGTCCTTTCGGCCGAGCTTTCCGGGAACGGCGGGGCCACCGGACGTGTCACGGTTGATCGTGTCCCAGGGGAGAACCCCGGCGACCCATCCGGGAACGACAGAGATGAAGCGTGTGACGATGACCGATATCAACGCCTATCTGGACGGCGCCCTGGACGAGCGGGAGCGCGCCGAATTCGAAAGCGTGGTCGAAAGCGATCCCGACGCAAAGGCGCTGCTCGCCCAGCATCGCCAGCATGTGGAGGAGCTTCATCGCCTGTACGACCCGGTCCTGAACGAAGAGGTGCCACCCCGAATGCTCGAACTGTTGCGCAAGCGGAACGGTTGACCGTCTGTATCGGAACGCGATATTTTTTCGCCGTCCGGCGGCGCCTTGCGCTATTGCATGCGGCAGGCCCATCTTTGGGGGAAGGGCCGCTTCGGACGGATGAAGCATGGCGTCGAGACGAGCGGAACCGAGCATCCTGCTCGGTCCCATCCTGTACTTCCGTGGTGAGCAGCGCGACCGCTGGTGGCTCTCGGCGCTGTTCGTTCTGGACGGGGAGGTCGAACCCGACGATCTGCGGGTCGACGGCGTCACCCTGCCCGTCCCTCCGCGCCACCTGACGCATTGGCGCCACCGCCAGGTCTGGCGATTCGATTTCGCCGTACCGCGCGGCATGCGCGACACCGATGTCACCTACGGCTTTCCCGACGGCCCGCGCTGGACCGTAGTCGTTCCGGGTCGTCATTCACTCCCACGTATGGCCATTCTTTACGGAAGCGGAATGAATGGCGATGGTGGTCCGGAGGCCGAAGGCCCAGCGGGCGCCGCACCGGCCCTCTGGTCCGATCTCCTGGCCCGGCATTCCGCCGACCGCTACCACCTGATGGTCCATGCCGGCGGGCAGATCGGCGGCGACGCCGTAATGGCCGCCGCTCCCCAGGCGAATGCCCTGCTTTCCGATGCCTCCCGCCGGCTAGGTCCCGCATTGCCGGGCGTGGCGGAAGAGCTGATGGCCGCCGGCTTCGACCGCATGCTGCGAACCTGGAGCGGTGCCGCCGCGGCGTCGGCGCTGGCGTCGATCCCCTCCGTGATGGTGTGGGACGGCAGCGATCTCGGCCGGCTGCTCGCCAGCGCCTGGGGCGGAAGGGAAGAAGGCGACGCCGCCTCGCGCAGCCTGCGCCCGCTTTTCGCGGCGACCCGCCGGCAGGTCCAGCTCTTCCAGACCGGTTCCGTCGCCGACAGCCCGCCCGACTGTCTGTGGGGAACGGCGTGCGGAACGCTGGCCCAAGGTTTCATCATGGGCGAAGCCGGACTGCTGACGCTCGACACATGGAGCGACCGCAGCGGCCGGCGCATGCTGTCGGAGCGGGCTTGGGGCATGCTGCCGGATTGGCTGGACCGCTTCGCGGCCTGTCGCCACCTGATCCTGGTCAGCGGCGGACCACTGCTGACCCCCGCCGCCGCCTTGCTCGACCGGCTGGGCGGCGTGCTCCCCTCTCGGCTGCGAAAGCGGCTCGGCGATCACTGGGCGGCACCGGGACGCCATGCCGAATGGGAGCGGATGGTCCGAACATTGGCTGACTTCTCCCGACGCAGCGGCTGCCGCATCACGGTCGCCTCACGGGGAATCGCCGGAGGAGCCGGAGCGCGGGGCGTGCTGCGTGGCGGCGGACTGGAGATGTGGCAACTCTACGCGCCGCGCTTCACCGCGGCCACCACCCCGGCGGCGGGATGGCGGTCGCGGCTGGCAGAGCCGCTGGCGACCCGCCCTGACCATCCCCTGCCCGCACACCGGTTCGAGATGCCGCCCTTTGCCGAGGGCGGACGGCGCCTGCTGTACGGTTCCGGCTGGATCGCCTGCAGCTTCGACACCAAGGGGCAACTGCATGCACGCTGGTGCCTGCCCGGCGACACCGGCCGCTATACGCAGGCGATCTGACCCGCAACCGGATTGCTACCGCGCCGCCCGTTCCACCACGAACAGGAGACCGGGGACGGGAATGCCCTTTTCCCGTCGCGGGCTGCAGGGTTCCATCAGGCGGATGAGGAAGCCCGCCGCTTCCGCCGTCACCCGCACAAAATGTTCGGAGTGGGCGTAACGGCGTGTCGCACCGAGCAGGAAGGACTCGCCCGCAGGCACACCAGGTTCGTCTGGCAGGCGCTCCACGGTGGCGGTGAAATGGCCCCCTGGCGGAAGGGCACGGGCAGCAGCCGCGAAGACGGGGACGAGGTCGCCGATGTAGACCAGCACGTCGGCGGCGACCAGCAGGTCCCATCCACTGGGCGTCCGCTCCATTGCCTCAACGACGTCGCCGACGGTCAGTTCATCATAAAGCCGGCGCTGCCGCGCTTTCTCGACCATCCGCAGCGACAGATCGACACCCGCGAGCCGGGACGCCAGCGGCTTGAAGGCCACCCCGGCCAGCCCGGTGCCGCAACCGAGATCGAGGATGCGCAGCCCCGCAGCGCCGGGCGTGACGCGATCGATGGCCGACCTCAGCAGCTCGGGGGCCGCGTAGCCGAGCTTGCCCACCAGATCCTGGTCGAAGCGTTCGGCATAGCGGTCGAACAGGGCACGGACATAAGAGGCGGACAGGTCGGTGCCTTCCCCAGATTCCAGTGCCGCGATCAGCCGTTCGATCGCCGTCGCCTCGCCCCCTTCGGCGACCTTTGCGGCGTGGCGCAGAGCGGACAGCGCCTTGGTCGGCTCGCGCAGGGCAAGCCAGCTGCGGCCCAGCGCATGATGGATGGACGCATCATCCTCAAGCTGCCGGGCCAGCGGCTGAAGCAGTTCGACCGCAGCCAGCGCATCTCCCGACAGAGCCAGCGCCTCCGCCAGCGCAAGGACAGCATCACGGTCGTTGGGGCGCAGCGCCACTGCCTCTCGGTACTCCTCCAGCGCCTCCTCATGGCGGCCAACAGCGGCGAGGCAGCGGGCGAGTCCGAGTCGTGCCTGTGCCGAATCGCTCCGTTCCGCCGCAAGGGACTGGAACAACGCATGTGCAGCATCGGTTTCGCCGCACTGCCGCAGGGCATCGGCGAGCATCATCCGCCATCCCCAATTGCCGGGTTCAAGGGAGACGGCGCGCCGGAAGCAGGCCGCCGCCTGCCCTGCCGCATCCGTCCCGCCGTTGGCTTCCGCCAGGGCGGACCATGCCTCCGCATGGGCGGGGTCGACAGCGACACCGGCGCGAAATGCGCGCGCGGCTCCGGCATAATCCCCTGCATAGAGCCGGTCGTAACCGAACCGGAACATTTGATCGAGAGTGTAGGTTTGCGGCTCGTCGCCGATGGAGGGATCCGCGGACACGGATGAAGTTCCTCTGATCGCGGGCTTCGACCAGGGGAATGCCGCCGGCCCGGATAACCCGCCTCCGCTCGCCATCGGGCCGTCCCGGGCGTCGCTGCGGCACCGACTTGGCCCAGGGAACCGAGTCCAGGGAAACAGGGCGGCGGAGTTTACTGCCCCAACATGCTGCGCCGCGCAAGGGGGATACGAAAATCCTTCCAAAGTGTGATTCGGGCGACACGCGGTCGCAGTAGCCCCTTTTTTGTCCCCCGTCCGAAGGGTCAAGAGAGGCAGCGGCGGCACCCCAATCGATTTTGCCGGCAAATGTGGCGATTCAATGGCTTACAGCCTCGACCGAAGCGCCTAAGCCGTCCGTTCAGCGACCGCGCGTGACATCTGACGGACGAAAGCTGTGGTATTACCAGGGAGCAAGCGGGTTGACGATGGATCAAATTTTTGGAAGTGTGGCCGCGGCGCCCGATTGGGAGGCGCTGAACATCTGGGTAGGAGGCGGTCGCCGTAAGCGACTCGGTGACCGGAACAACGGCCCCGCGCGGGGGGGCAAACAGCCGCCGTACAAGACGGGGCGACAGCAGAAGGAGGTTTGGGATGCGGGGACGAAATCAGCGCGTAGGCGCCACAGCGTGTGGACGCTTCGCACTGGCTGCGGGACTGCTGACGGCTCCCCTGGTGGCGCTCACCCTGTCCGGAACCGCCCAGGCCCAGACCGTTTCGAAGGAAAGCTGCGTCACCCACGCGGTGGAAGCCGAACAGAAGCTCGGTATTCCCTCCGGCATGCTGGTGGCCATCGCCCTTGTCGAAAGCGGCCAGGACGGCACTCCCCACCCCTTCGCCATGAGCGTGCAGGGCCGTCCCTACTACGCCCGCAACGTCAGTGACGCCGCCCGTCACCTTCGCGACCACCGCGGACAGCTTCGCTCCAACACTTATGTCGGCTGCATGCAGCTGTCGGTCGCCAGCCACCGGGGCGAGTTCCAGCCGCTGGAGAAGATCGTCGAACCGCGCGACAACGTGTTCTATGCCGGCCAGCTTCTCGTCCGCTTCCATGGCGAGGAAGGCAACTGGAAGACCGCGCTGGCTCGCTACAACGGCAGCTCGGGCCGCCGCGCCCAGGCCTATGTCTGCAAGATCTGGCAGAGCCTGGGTGAACTGGACACGCAGAGCGCCAAGCTGCTGGCCTCCTCCCGCTGTGACGACACCGATCCCGTCAGCGTCGCCCCGCGCACCCGCCGCAGCTTCCACAACGCACAGCAGGTCGCGGCGATCAACTGATCCGCACGCTGACTGGGCGCGCCGGCAAGAGCGCTGGCGCCGCGTTGCGTGATCGGGTAAACCCCGACGCATGAACTACCGCCACATCTTCCACGCCGGCAACCCGGCCGACGTGATGAAGCACGCCGTTCTGGCGCTGATCCTGGATCATTTGCGCGCCAAGCCGACGCCTTTCTGCGTGCTGGACACCCATGCCGGCATCGGCCGCTACGACCTGACCTCCGAGGCGGCCCGCAGGACCGGTGAAAGCGACGAAGGTATAGGCCGGCTGTTCGGCCATCCCCTGCCCCATCCGGCGCTGGCCCCCTATCTGAATGCCGTCCAGGCGCTGAACCCTGACGGGACATTGCGCTGGTATCCCGGCTCCCCACGCATCGCCCGTGCCGCGCTGCGCCCGCAGGACCGCATGGTGCTGGTCGAACTGCACCCGGACGACGCCGTCAGCCTGAAGGCGGAGTTCGCCGGCGACCGCTCCGTCGCCGTCCACCAGTCCGATGCCTACACTGCGCTGAAGGCCCATCTGCCGCCCAAGGAGAAGCGTGGGCTGGTCCTGATCGATCCGCCCTTCGAGCAGCCAGACGAGTTCGCCCGCATGGCGGAGGGGCTGGCGCAGGCGCACCGCCGCTGGTCCACCGGCATTTTCGCCCTGTGGTATCCGATCAAGGAGCGCGCGGCGGTCTGGCGGTTCCAGGATGCGGTGGAGAAGACCGGCATCCCGAAGGTGCTGATCGCCGAACTGACCTGGCATCCGGAAGACACCCATCTGCGGCTGAACGGTTCCGGCCTGCTGATCGTCAATCCGCCCTGGAGGCTCGACGAGACGCTGAAGGAGATGCTGCCGGCCCTGCACGCCGCCCTGCCCTCCACCGGTGGCGGGGCGGCGGTGAGCTGGCTGACGCCTGAAGCGTCATAACCCCAGACTCGGCGGCACAGAAAAAACCCCGGTCCTTGCGGGCCGGGGTTCAGTCAGGATGGAGACAGTTCGTTATCGATGGCGTGCCGGTGCAGTCGACTCGGCAATCAGAAGCGACGTTCCGTCTGCTGCGCCGCACCTTCCAGGCGGGCGTTCAGCTTGCCGATCGCCGTGTTGGCGGTGCTTGCCGACAACTCCGAAACCTTGACGCTGCGGCTGAGGACCATCTGCATGTTGTCCTTCAGCATGCGGCTCTGCGCCGCGTAGAAATCGGGGACGGACCGGCTGCGCATCAGCGCGTTCATCCCCTCGGCATTGCGCGAGGCGACGTCCTGCGCCAGCCCCATCCATTCGCGCCACGCGTTCTGCCAGCCGTCGGCCAGAACGCTGCCGCACTGGACCATGACGTCCATGGTTTCACGGGTCTGGCTGGCGACCGCGCCCTGCGCTTCCTTCGACAGGCCCAGCGCGCGCTGGAGCTGCTCGGTCGTGCGGCCGGCAACGTCGGAGGCCTTGTTCATAACGGTGCCGGCGGTCTCGGCACCGCGGCGGGTCATCTCGGCGCCCGCCCCCATTGCCTTCTGACCGGCGTTCAGGCTGGCATCGGCGGCCTCCCGGCCGGTCTCTGCCGCGTTCTCACCCATCGAGCGGGCGGCATCGGCGGCGCGGCGGGTGGTGGCCTCACCGGCGCGGGTCATGTCCTCCACCGTGCCTTTTGCCCGGTCAGCGGTTTCACGCGCGCTGATCGTGGTGTCCTTGTCCATAGCCATGCGGGATGCTCCTCGAATACGTTCGTCCGGGTGGACGCTTCTTCCCAAAGCTCGCGTCGGTCATTTTGCTGCACCGCCGCACGCGTTGAGACCTATAACACCCAGAAAGCAGAACGTTCCAGAACGCAAAATAATAACCGCACACCCCTTCTTTCGGGGTATGCGGTATTTTGAAACCTTAGTGTCTTATGGACGAAACCGTTCTTAATATATTTGTCGTTTTTAGATCGGCATCTTAGTTGGCCCGACTCTGCTTTCCAAAACGCGCTGCGATTTCCCCGGCGATCCCGCGACGGAACACCAGAACGCAGGCGACGAAGATGCAGCCGATCACCACCGGCACCGGCAGGCTGGTCGCCGCCAGATAATTCTCCAGCGTCACCACCAGGGCGGCACCGATGACCGGGCCGGTCAGCGTGCCCATTCCGCCCAGCAGCGTCATCAGCACCACTTCGCCCGACATCTGCCACGTCACGTCGGTCAGCGTCGCCAGTTGGAAGACGATGGCTTTGGTGCCGCCCGCCAGCCCAGCCAGCGAGGCCGACAGCACGAAGGCCAGCAGCTTGTAACGGTCGGTGCGGTAGCCCAGCGAAATGGCGCGCGCCTCGTTTTCGCGGATCGCTTTCAACACCTGACCGAACGGCGAATGCACCGTCCGCCAGATGATGGCGAATCCGATCAGGAAGACGCCCAGCACCGTGTAGTACATCGCCAGCGGGTTGTGCAGGTCGAAGAGGCCGAACAGGAGGCCGCGCGGCACCGCCTGGATGCCGTCCTCGCCATGGGTGAAGGGCAGCTGAAGGGCCAGGAAATAGACCATCTGGCTCAGCGCCAGTGTGATCATCGCGAAATAGATGCCCTGTCGGCGAATGGCGATGATGCCGAACACCAGCCCAAGGAACGCCGCGGCCAGGGTGCCCAGCAGGATTCCCAGCTCCGGCGACCACCCCCACTCCTTCACCGCATGGGCGGTGACATAGGCGGCGCTGCCGAAGAACGCCGCATGCCCGAAGCTGAGCAGCCCGCCGAAACCGATCAGCAGGTTGAAGGCGCAGGCGAACAGCGCGAAGCACAGCACCTTCATCAGAAAAACGGGATAGAGCAGGAACGGCACCGCCAGCAGAGCGGCCAGCACCACCAGCGCGCCAACTCGCGCCAGGGTCAGCCCCGCCGTTGCCGGTGCGCCGGCAGCCTGTGCGGACGCCCGGCCGCTGCTCTGCGAATGAAGGCTCATGCGCTTACCTCTCCCGTCCGAACAGACCAGCGGGCTTTACCATCAGCACCACCGCCATGATGACGAAGACCACGATGTTCGAGGCCTCCGGGTAGAAGACCTTGGTCAATCCTTCCAACAGGCCCAACCCGTAGCCGGTCAGCACGGCGCCCAGGATCGAGCCCATGCCGCCGATCACCACCACCGCGAACACCACGATGATGAGGTGCGAGCCCATCAGCGGCGATACCTGATAGATAGGTGCCGCCAGCACGCCGGCGAGCCCGGCCAGTGCCACGCCGAAGGCGTAGGTCAGCGTGACCATCCGCGGCACATTGATGCCGAAGGCCTGGACCAGCACCGGATTCTCGGTCGCCGCGCGCAGATAGGCGCCCAGCTTCGTCTTCTCGATGGCGATCCAGGTGCTGATGCAGACGATCAGCGACGCCACCACCACCCAGCCCCGGTAATTGGGCAGGAACATGAAGCCCAGGTTCCGGCCGCCACTGAGTTCGGCCGGAATCGGATAGGGCTGGCCGGAGACGCCATACTGGTGGCGGAACGCCCCCTCGACGATCAAAGCCAGTCCGAAGGTCAGCAGCAGCCCGTAGAGATGGTCGAGCTTGTAGAGCCGCGACAGCAGCGTCTTTTCCAGCACCACCCCGAACGCGCCGACGATCAGCGGCGCCAGCAGCAGCGCCCACCAGTAGCCGATGCCGAGTTGGTTCAGCAGAAGCCACGCCACGAAGGCGCCCATCATGTAGAGCGCACCATGGGCGAAGTTGATGACGTTCAACATGCCGAAGATCACCGCCAGCCCAAGGCTGAGCAGCGCGTAAAACGATCCGTTGATCAGCCCCAGCAGAAGCTGGCCGAACAGCGCCTGGGGCGGAATGCCGAAAATCGTTCCCATCATGAGCGTCGCTCTCCTCAGCGACATCCCCGCCGCGGCACCGGTCCGAAGACCGTGGCCCTGGCGGGGATGCCGCTCCCTCACGTCACGGCTATTGCCCTGTCGTCCTGTTTACCGATGCAATCACTTCGGCAGCTTGCAGCCGCTCTCCTCGAAGGTGGCGAAAGCCTCCTTGCCGGGGATGGTGCGCAGGATCTGGTAATAGTCCCAGGCTCCCTTGGACTCCGACGGCTTCTTCACGCGGGCCAGATACATGTCGTGGACCATGCGGCCGTTCGGCAGGATCGTGCCGTTCTTGGCGAACATGTCGTTGACCGGCATCTCCCGCATCTTGGCGGCGACGGTCGGGCCATCGTCGGTCCCGGCGGCCTCGATCGCCTTCAGATAGTGGCGGACGGCGGAATAGCTGCCGGCCTGCACCATCGTCGGCATCTTGCCGTATTTGTCGAAGAACTTCTTGGACCAAGCGCGCGTCTCGTCGTCACGGTCCCAGTAGAATCCGGTGGTCAGCACCAGATCCTGAGCGACCTGCAGCCCGAGCGCGTGGACGTCGGACAGGAAGATCAGCAGGCCCGCCAGCTTCTGCTGACCGCTCTGCGTCAGGCCGAATTCGGAGGCCTGCTTGATCGAGGTGATGGTGTCGCCGCCGGCATTGGCAAGGCCGACGATCTTGGCGCCCGAAGCCTGCGCCTGCAGCAGGAAGGACGAGAAGTCGGCGGTGTTCAGCGGTGCCTTCACCGACCCGACGATCTTGCCGCCGGCCTTCTTGACCTCCGCCGAGGTGTCGGCCTCCAGCTGGTGGCCGAAGGCGTAGTCGGCGGTGATGAAGAACCAGCTGTCGCCGCCCTCCTTCACGATGGCCTGCCCGGTGCCGACCGCCAGGGCGCGGGTGTCGTAGGCCCAGTGGAAGCCGGTGGGGGAACAGGCGTCGCCGGTCAGGCGCGAGGTCGCCGGACCTTCCATCAGGAAGATCTTCTTCTTCTCCTTCGTCACCTCCTGAACCGCGAGCGCGACGCCGGAATTCGGCACGTCGACGATGGCGTCGACGCCGTCGCGGTCGATCCACTGGCGGGCGAGGTTGGACCCGATGTCGGGCTTGTTCTGATGGTCGGCGGTGATGATCTCGATGGGCTTGCCGAGAATCTTGTTGCCGAACTCCTCGGCCGCCATCCGGGCGGCGATGGCCGACCCCTCGCCGCCGAGATCGGCGTAGAGGCCGGAGCGGTCATTCAGCACACCGATCTTGACCATGTCACCGGAAAGCTTGCCCTGCTGGGCCATGGCGGGCCCGGTGGACATGACACCGATCGTCAGGGCAGCAAGGGCGGCACCGGCCAGAAGACGTGCGATCATACGTGAATTCCTCCCCACAGCGTTGCGTTGCGCATGTTGCGGAAGACCGTCCGGATCGGTTCGTCCGGCGGTTCCCGGGCGGTCGCGGCGGCCTGCTCACTTGGTTTCATCCGAAACCGTCAGGTCCTCCACGCCGCCCCTTCCCGACCACTATGCAGGCGCATCACCTTGTGCGGAAAGCGGAAATTCAGCCTCACCAACAATTTTCATCAAGAGTCGGCCGAAACGCGCGCTTTTTCCATTCGGGGGTGTATGGAAGGCGTCGGGGGCGCCGCCGCGGCCTGCCGGCGCCGGTCGATCCGCCGCATGACCGGCGTCACCGTGATGCCGTGGACGAGAATCGAGAGAAGCACGATCAGGCCGGTGACCGCCCACAGGGCGTTGGGCACATCGAATTCCGCAGCGTTCAGCGCATAGGCGACGTAATAGATGCTGCCCATGCCGCGGATGCCGAAGAAGCCGATGGCCAGCTTCTCGCCGACCGGCATCGGCACGCCGGCCAGCCCCGCCACTCCGGCGACCGGACGGACCAGAAGCAGGATGACCGCCGCCGCGCCGACGGCACTCCAGGACAAGGCGTCGATCAGCCCATGGGCCAGGGTTCCGCCGAACAGCACCAGCATCAGCATCATCATCAGCCGCTCGGTCTGTTCGACAAAATCATGCAGGCGTTCGTGGTACTCGCTGTTCCGCTCGGCATCGCGCAATGCGAGTGCTGCGACGAACACCGCGAGAAAGCCGTAACCGCTGACCAGTTCCGTCAGACTGTAGGCAATCAGCGTGATGCCGAGCGACACGAAACCGTCGCCGGTCCGTGACAGGTTCGCTCGATTCGGCACCCGGAAGGTGACATAGCCGAGGAACCGACCGACCAGCCAGCCGACTCCGACGCCGGCTCCCAGCTTCCACACCACATCCAGCAGAACCCAATGTTCCAGCATGTCCCAGGGCGGATTGCCGTTCAGCAGGGCGACTCCGATGGCGAGATGGACGAAGGGAAAGGCCAGACCGTCATTCAACCCGGCCTCGGAGGTCAGGCTGAAGCGAATCTCGTCCTCCTCCCCCGATTTGGGCGGACCAACCTGAATGTCGGAGGCGAGGACCGGATCGGTGGGCGCCAGCGCGGCCCCCAGCAGAATTGACGCCGCCAACGGAAAATCGAGCCAGTACCAGCCGATCAGAGCGATCATCAGGATCGACAACGGCATGGTGATGCCCAGCAGGCGCCATGTGATGATCCAGCGGCGCCATCCGATACGGCGATCCAGCTTCAGCCCCGCCCCCATCAGCGAGACGATGACGATCAGTTCGGTCAGCCGTTCCGTGGCCTGTGGAAAGGCCAGCGGCTCCGGGTTCTCCAGCCGCAGGGCGCTGAACACCGCGAAGCCCAGGCCGACGCAAATGATCGGCAGGGAAAGCGGCAGTTCCTTCAGCACCATCGGCAGCCAGGCCACCAACAGGATCAGGACCCCAAGCCCCACCATCATGACGATATAAGACATAAGCCGCCCGTTGCCGTGACGCCTTCGGCACGGCACGGCGGCCGGGAATCGTCCGGCCGGACCACCTGTGGCCGCGCGAAAGCCAATCCCCGTCAACACGCGAAGGCGCCGATGGGTTCAGGGCGGATGCAGGAACGATGCGGTATGTATGGCGGAGGTGCCGGCTCGCTCGACTTTGCTTCCTTGCCGGCCACGATTAGGGTGGAGGCCGAAGGGAGGCGGGAACCCGATGCCGCCCGCGGGAGCCGGAACCGCGGGGGCCTCGCAAATACCGGCCGGTCAGGCCGCGGAGGTCATCGGAAAGCCGCTGTAGTCGAGCGACGCCGACCAGAAGCGTTCCAGCTTGCGCAGGGTCTCGTTGGCCTTGGTCAGTTCCTCGTCGCTGAAGCCGGCCTTTTCCAGGGCGGTCAGATGACGTTCGAACATGACGCTGATCTTTTCGCGCAGGTCCAGGCCCTTCTCCGACAGGCGGACACGGACCGACCGGCGATCGTGCGGGGAGCGTTCCTGGCCGAGATAGCCGTTCTCGACCATCTTCTTGACGTTGTAGGAGACGTTGGAACCCAGATAGTAACCGCGCGCGGTCAGTTCGCCGACCGTCATCTCATCTTCGCCGATGTTGTACAGGATCAGGCTCTGGACGTTGTTGATGTCCTGGATCCCGAGCCGGTCCAACTCAGTCTTGAGCACTTCAAGAAAGTGGCGGTGAAGCCGCTCGATCAACAGAATGCTCTCGTAATAGGGTTTGCGCACCGCGGTCTCCTTTGGCTCTAACCGGCCGTTCCCCGCGCAAGGACGATACCGGGACCTTAAAGCGAGATTAACCGATCATTCGTCGGCAATCATCCTAATAATTCCAGAAAAAGTCTGGCACAACCCGTCTGTACAGGCGCCTTTCGCCGGGTGTCCCCACACGAAGGTTTTCGGCCGGGCGGCACCACCGGCATAAGCGGAAAGGAATGGTCCCGCGACCGCCTGCGCGACCATTCCCCCGGCATCTTTCCCCGACAGCGGTTCCTCAGTCGCGGAACACGAGATCGCCGCCCGCCGGTTCGGCGAAGTGCCGCTCAACGTCCGACGGGCCGACATCGGCCAGTTCCGCCGGTTTCCATTTCGGGTTCTTGTCCTTGTCGACCAGCACCGCGCGAATGCCTTCGTAGAAATCATCCCCGGCAAGGCAGGCGAGGCTGAGGCGCAGTTCCTGCACCATGCAGCCTTCGAAATCCAGCTTGGCGCCGCGACGGAGTGCGGCCAGCGTCACCTTCAGGCTGGTCGGCGAAACCCGGCGCAGGGTGGCGAGTTGCCCGGCCGCCCAGTCGGTCCCCTCGGCCTCCAGCGCCTTGACGATGGCCTCCACGCTGTCGAAGGCATAGCAGCGGTCGACCGCTGCCCGATTGGCGCTCACCGCCGCTTCGCCGGCTTCGCCGCGATGGGTCGCGATCGCTTCGTCGGCCGGGACGCCGGCGGCGAGATCGTCGATCAGCGTCTCGATCCCGGCGCTCGGCACGAAGGCGTCGGCGGCGCCGATGGCCAGCAGGTCGGCCGCCTTCAGCCGGTCGCCGGTCAGCCCCAGCCAGATGCCGACCTGCCCCGGCAACCGCGGCAGGAAATAGGTGCCGCCGACATCGGGGTAGAGGCCGATGCCGGTTTCCGGCATGGCGAACATCGTGCGCTCGGTGACGATCCGGTGGGTGCCGTGGACCGACAGACCAACGCCGCCCCCCATGGAGATGCCGTCGATCAGCGCGACATAGGGCTTGGACAGGCGCTTGATCCGCCGGTTCAGCACATATTCCTCGCTGAAGAAGGCGCGGATCGGCCCGGTATCGCCACGCCCCTCCCTCACCGCCTTGCCGGCCTCGTACAGGCTGACGACGTCGCCGCCGGCGCAGAAGGCCTTTTCGCCGGCACCGCGAATCACGACGGCCTTGACCTCCGGATCGGCATCCCACGCCCGGAGCTGCGGATCGAACAGCCTGATCATGCCAAGCGTCAGCGCGTTCAGCGCCTTGGGCCGGTTGAGCGTGACGAGGCCGATCGCGCCCCGACGTTCGAACAGAATCTCAGCAGCGTCGCTCATCGTCTTGTATTTTCTCGGTTATCGTTGCGAATCGGGCGGTGGCGAGCAGTCTTTTCCATCCCAGCGATGCCCCAGGGCGTGCAGACCGGCCCAAAGCGATGATACGGGAGCCGGCGGCACTGTCAAACCTACCATACGGATCCGGATGTTCGGCGATACGCAGATTAGGAACAACGCCCCTCTTGGACCGTTGCGGTCACGCTCTCATCTGAGAACGGCTCCACTCAGACGCATTACGGAAGGTCAGATGCCGATGCCGCTCCACATCCTGCCGGGTGACCCATGAAGGTCGGAATCATCCTCAACCGGCAGGCAGGCTCGCTGGTCGACCGGCCCATCGAAGGCGCCGAGGCGGCGATCCGCAACGCCTTTCAACGGCACGGCGCCACGGTGGACCTGCACACCGTCGACGGCCCTCAATGCACCGACACGATCCGGAGGGTGCTGGACTCCGATGCCGAGACGGTGGTGGTCGGCGGCGGCGACGGAACGTTGCACAGCGCGGTGAAGCTGGCTATGCCGACCGGCAAGACGTTGGGTGTTATTCCCTTGGGTACTCTCAATCTGTTGGCGCGCGATCTTCGCATTCCACTTGAACTGGCCGATGCGGCCGAGGCTCTGGCCGCCGGCCGGGTACGGGTCATCGACATCGCGGAGGTGAATGGAGAGCCCTACACCAACAGTTCCATCCTCGGCTTCTATCCGCAGGTGGTCCAGGAACGCGAACGCCAGCGCAAGCAGCACCGGCTGCTGAAATGGCCCGGTGCCGCGGTGGCTATGGCGAAAACGCTCTATCGCTTGCCGCTGCTGGATGTGCGGCTGGACTGGGGAGACGGCCCCCGCCGCATGCGCACGCCGATCCTGGTCGTTTCCAACAATGTCTATGACGACGGATTCGGCCTCGTCCTCAGTCGGCAGGCGCTTGATGCGGGAAAGCTCGGGGTCTATGTGGCCCGTGAACGGAACGCATTCGCGATGCTGCGGTTGATGGGAAGGCTGGTTGCCGGTTCCTGGAAGCAGGACGAGGGGTTGGAAACCTATGCGGTGACCAGCCTGACGGTGCACAGCCGCCGCCACCGCCTGAAGATGGTCAACGATGGCGAGATCCGGAAGCTGCACGCGCCGCTTCACTACCGGATTCTCCCGGGAGCTCTGAAGGTTCTGGCGCCGAGCTGAGAGAAAGGATGAGGATGGCGTGAAACGGCTTGCTCACATCTCCGACCTGCATTTCGGGCGGATCGACCAGCGCGTGGTGGACGGGCTGCTGGCCGACCTGACCGCGCAGGCTCCCGACCTGATCGTCATCTCCGGCGATTTCGTGCAGCGGGCGAAGGCACGCCATTTCCAGGAGGCCCGCGCCTTTCTGGAGAAATTACCCTTTCCTTACATGGCTGTACCAGGGAATCATGACATCCCGGTTTACAACGTGTTCAAGCGCTTCACCGACCCGTTCGGCCATTACCGGCGATACATCACCAGCGATTTCAGTCCGCTGCACATAGACGATGAGATCGCGGTGCTCGGCATCAACACCGCCCGTCCGGTCATCATGGATTTCTCCGAAGGGCGGATGAACCGCCGCCAGATCGCGCGGGTGCGCGAGGTGTTCTGCGGCATGCCGGACACGGTGTTCAAGGTGCTGTTCACCCATCATCCCTTCCTGCCGCCGCCCGACCTGCCCAAGACGCAACTGGTCGGCCGTCACAAGCTGGCGCTGCCGGCGCTGGAAAGCTGCGGTGTCGACCTGTTGCTGGCCGGCCATCTGCACAAGGCCTATTCCGGCGACATCATGAGCTTCCACACTCAGATCGCCCGCTCCATCCTGGTCGCCCAGGCCTCCACCGCCACCTCCACACGGCTGCGGAACGAAACCAACGCCTACAATCTCATCACCGTCGAGCATCCTTCGGTGACGTTCGAGGTGCGGTCGTGGGAGGGGGCGGCCTTCACCGGCGGGCTGACCTCGAACTATCGCAAGCAGGGGAACCGTTGGACGCTGCAGGGGCAGGACACCGGCTTCCGCCCTGTCGCCGGGGCGCCGGCGACCGACAACCCGATTGCGGCCCATTGGGACAAGGTCGCCCGACAGGCGGGCGGGGAAGCCCGCGGCGGGGCATGAGACCTGCGCAAGGCAGCCGGCCCGGTCCCAAAGGACTGGAGCCGCCGCCGCGGCTTGAGTTCACTATGCGGGAAGGCGTAGGATCGCCGCACTCGTTCTAAGTGCATGGTCTCCCCGATGCCGATCACCCTGCCCGCCGCCTTCCCGCGCACCCGTCTGCGCCGCAACCGCGCCGACTCCTGGACGCGTCGTCTGGTCGCCGAGAACACGCTGACCGCCGACGACCTGATCTGGCCGGTCTTCGTGATCGAAGGTGAGAACCGGCGAGAGCCGGTCGCCTCGATGCCCGGCGTGGAGCGGCTGACCATCGACCTTCTGTGCGAGGCGGTGGCGCAGGCCGGCTCGCTGGGCATCCCCTGCATCGCGCTGTTCCCGGTCGTCGGCTCGGATGCCAAGTCGGAGGACGCGGCGGAAGCCTACAATCCGGAAAACCTGATGAACCGCGCCATCCGCGCGGTGAAGGCGGCGGCGCCGGAGGTCGGCATCCTGGGCGACGTGGCGCTCGACCCCTACACCACCCATGGCCATGACGGCCTGCTTCGCGACGGCTATATCCAGAATGACGAGACCGTCGAGGTCCTGATCCGGCAGGCGCTGTCGCAGGCCGAGGCCGGCGTCGACATCGTCGCACCATCCGACATGATGGACGGCCGCATCGGCGCGATCCGCGACAAGCTGGATGCCGAGGGTTACCAACTGACCCGCATCTGCTCCTACGCTGCGAAATACGCCTCCGCCTTCTATGGCCCGTTTCGCGATGCGGTGAATTCCGGCGGCTTCCTGAAGGGCGACAAGACCACCTACCAGATGAACCCCGCCAACACCGACGAGGCCCTGCGCGAGGTCGCCTGCGACCTGCAGGAGGGCGCGGACATGGTGATGGTGAAGCCCGGCCTGCCCTATCTCGACGTCATCCGCCGGGTGAAGGACCAGTTCGCGGTACCGACCTTCGCCTACCATGTGTCGGGCGAATACGCGATGCTGCGCGCCGCCTCGGCCAACGGCTGGCTGAACTACGACAAGGCGCTGCTGGAAACGCTGATGGGCTTCAAGCGCGCCGGCTGCGACGCCATCCTGACCTATGGCGCGGTGGACGCGGCGAAGCTGCTCAAGCAGGGCTGAGCAGTTCGGGATCGTCTTTGAGCCGTTCAGGGCCGCGGAGCGATCCGCGGCCCTTTATCGTCAGGGCATCCCAATCGACGGAGACGCCCCGATGACTGCCGCCTTTCCCTTCCGCCCGGCATTGGTCGCCGCCCTGCTGCTGGCCGCCACCCCCGCTGCCGCGTTCGAACTGCGCAGCCCCGACTTCACCGATAAAGCGCCGATCCCGGAACGGAATGTGTTCGCCGGTTTCGGCTGCACCGGCGCCAACCAGTCGCCGGCCCTGAACTGGACGGAGCCGCCGGCCGGCACCCGCAGCCTCGCCGTCACCATCTACGATCCCGATGCGCCGACCGGTAGCGGATGGTGGCATTGGGTGGTGTTCAACCTGCCGGCCGATACCCGCGGCCTGCCCGCCGGGGCCGGCAATCCGGAAAAGCCCACCCTGCCCGCCGGCGCCGTGCAAAGCCGCACCGATTTCGGCACCCCTGGCTATGGCGGTCCCTGCCCGCCGCAGGACGACAAGCCGCACCGCTATGTCGTCACCGTCCATGCACTGAAGGTGGACAGCCTGCCGCTGCCGGCCGATGCGTCGGGCGCCATGGTCGGCTTCAACCTGAACGCCGCCAGCCTGGGCAAGGCGACGCTGACGGCACGCTACGGCCGTTGATCGCCTGCCACCTCCGGTCCTAGGATGAGGCCCATGGGTCCAGACCTTCTCGCCCGCCTGTCCCGCTTTGCCGCCCGCGACCTGCGCCCCGGTGGCGGCGAACGTCCGCATCGCCCGGAGCTGTGGGCCTTCGTCGCCCACGATCGGGAACGGATGGCCGAGGTGCGGATCGAGCGCACCGCCCTGATCGCGGTTCTGGAGGGCACCAAGGAGCTGACCGATCCATCCGGCACCACCCGCCGCTTCCCGGCCGGCAGCGCCATGCTGCTGCCGCCGGGCTGGTGCGGATCGGTGGTGAATGATCCCAGTGCCGGTGGCCGCTACCGCGCCCTGGTGCTGGAATTCCCGGCGGAGATGGTCCGGCGGCTTCTGCGCGCCCATGGCACCGATGGGCTGGCGCCGCGCGCCCGGCCCGGTGACTGGCATGTTTCGCTGACGCCGGCACTGACCGACGCCATCCACCACGCTGCTACCGGCCTGACCGCCGACCCGCCGCTGCCGGCCAAGCTGGCGGAGCATCGCTGCATGGAGGTGCTGCTGGCGTTGCTGGAAGACGGTGTCTGGTGGCTGGGTCCGGTGGCGCCGACGGGAATCGCCGACGCGGTGCGTCAGCTTCTGCGCACCCAGCCCGATATGCCCTGGACCGCGGAGCGCGTGGCCGGCGCGCTCAACCTCAGCACCGGCACTCTGCGCCGCCGCCTGACCGAAGAGGGCTGCTCGGTCCGCAGCATCCTGACGGAGGAGCGGGTCGCCCACGCCCGCGACCTCCTGCAGGGCGAGGGGCTGAGCGTTCAGGAGGCGGCGGAGGCCTGCGGCTATACCAACCGCTCCCACTTCGCCCGCCGCATCCGGGCGGCGGTGGGCGTCAACCCTTCGGGCCTGCGGGGGCGCTGACCGGCGCGGCGCCATAGGCGCGAAGCAGCGCCGCGACCGAATCGGCGATCACCCGTTCCGGATCAGCAGTGACCGGCAGCCCCAGCATGGTGGGCCAGAACAGCACCTCCTTCATACCGCCGAGCAGTTGGGTCGCCACCACATGCGGGTCCGGCGCGTTCAGGCGACCGCGCGCATGCTGGGCGGCGATGTAGTCGTCCAGCAGCGCGTAAGCCTGGCTCTTCCCGCCCTCCAGATAGTCCTGGGACAGTTCGGGAAAGCGCTGATGCTCGGCGATCACCAGACGCAGCAGGCCGCGCACTTCCGGCCGCCCGGTATGGACCAGCAGGGAGCGCAGGAAGACCGGCAAAGCCTTTTCAGGCGGCTGGTCGTGGGAGAGCAGGCTCTGGCCGTCGGCACTGCGGAACCCCTCGTACAGGCCGGACACCACCGCCTGGAACAGTTCGCGCTTGCCGGGGAAGTGGTTGTAGACGGTGCGTTTGGACACATTGGCGTCGGCGGCGATGGCGTCCATCGACGAGGCTTCGTAGCCCTGGGTCAGGAAGGCGCGTGTCGCCGCCTCCACCACCGCGTCCCGCTTGACCGAACCGCGCGCGCCACCTCCCGCCTGGGCACCCACCTGAGACGTTGACATTCCCCACCCTCTAAGTACACTGCACAGTGTAGTGTAGTTGTTGCCGCAGGCTCTTAGGGTAATCCGCCCGGCCGCGGCACGGGAGGGGTAAAGCGATGAAACAGCGCAATATCGGTGGCAATCTCGCGGTTTCCGAAATCGGGCTCGGCTGCATGGGCATGTCGGAGTTCTACGGCCCGACCGACGACGTCCAATCGCTCGCCACGCTGAAACGGGCGTTGGAGCTTGGCGTCACCCATTACGACACCGCCGACATGTACGGCAGCGGCCACAATGAAACGCTGCTCGCCCGCTTCCTCGCCGGCAAGCGCGACCGCGTCACCATCGCCACCAAGTTCGGCATCGTCCGCCAGCCCGGCGAGTATGCCCGCCGGGTCGACACCAGCCCCGCCTATGTGCATCAGGCCTGCGACGCCTCGCTGAAGCGGCTGGGGGTGGAGACCATCGACCTCTATTACGCGCACCGCGTGAACCCGGACATCCCGGTGGAGGAGACGGTCGGCGCCATGGCCGAACTGGTCACGGCCGGCAAGGTCCGGGCGCTCGGCCTGTCGGAGGTGTCGGCCACCACCCTGCGCCGTGCCCATGCCGTTCATCCCATCGCCGCGATACAGAGCGAATATTCGCTGTGGACCCGCGACGTCGAAGCGTCGGTGCTGCCGACCTGCCGCGAATTGGGCATCTCGCTGGTCGCCTATGCACCGCTCGGCCGCGGTATGCTGACCGGTGCGGTCAGCAGCCCCGACCAGTTCGCCGAGAATGACTTCCGCCGCATCGCGCCGCGCTTCGCCGGGGACAATTTCGATCGCAATCTGGCCCTGGTCGAGCAGGTGAAGGCGCTGGCGGCACAGAAGGGCTGCACGGCCGGACAGGTGGCGCTGGCGTGGCTGCTGGCCCAGGGGCCGGAGATCCTGCCGATCCCGGGAACCAAGCGGATCAAGTATCTGGAGGAGAATGTCGGCGCCGCGGCGGTGACGCTGACCGATGCGGAGGTGAAGGCGCTGAGCGACGCACTGCCGCCGGGCGTGGCGGCGGGGGACCGCTATACGGCGGAGGGAATGCGGGGGGTTAATGTGTGAGCGGGTGGGGGCCTTGCCGGCCAAGGCCCCCTGCACGTCCTACTTCGGCGTCCCCGCCCAGACCTGGAACTGCGTGGTCTCCATCAGCATGTCGCTGTGGCCGAAGGCGGTCTTGAACAGCTTGCCGACACCGGCCGTCCGCTGGGTCACCGCCACCAGCGTGCCGCGCAGCTTCAGATACTGCTTCGTCCCCGCCACCAGGGCGTCGAGCATGCCGAAATCCTCGTCCTTGCCGCGGTGGAGCGGCGGGTTGGAGAGGATCAGGCCGAAGCGCTCGCGGGTGCCGAGACCCGCCAGCCCGTCGCTCAGCACCAGTTCGGCGTCCGGTACATTCTGGCGGGCGGCGTGCAGGGCCACCGCGTCGATGTCCAGCAAGGTCAGCGGTGCGTCCGGCTGGCGTTCGCGCACGACCCGCGCGATCACCCCGGCGCCACAGCCGAAATCCAGCACGCGGGTGCCGGCCGCCACCTCCGGCAGCACCTTCAGCAGGCATTCGGTGCCGGCATCGAGATGGCCATGGGCGAACAGACCGGGATAGGACACGAGGTCCAGCGTCCGGTCGGGCAGTGTCAGAGTGACGGTCTGCCGCCAATCCTCCAGCCCACCCTTGGCCGGCGCGTCGGTACGGCGGGTCAGCAGCAGCCGGGCCCGCTTCTTGATGATGAGGGTTTCCGGGTCTTCGGCGAGCCCGTCGAGATGCTTGGGCGCGCTGGTCACCCCCTCGTCGTTGCCGCCGGCGATCCACAGCGGGGCTCCGGGGGCAAGGCGGGAGGCCAGCGCGTGCAAGGCCATTTCGAATCCGGCCCAACCGCGCGGCAGGCGCAGCACGGCACCGTCGAAGGCGCCCTCCGCCGGCCAGGGTGTCGCGGCTTGCCCATTGTTGGCGAGCCGGTTCCACACCACCACCTCGGCTCCACCGTCGCGGAGCGCCTCGGCGATGGCGCCGTCGTTGTCGAAGGCGACCAGGATCCGGCCCTGCGGCCGGATTTCGGACAGGGCTTCGGCGGCCACGGCGGCGACGGTCTGGTCGCGGTCCGTGGCCCGGTTGTCGAGACGTGCCACCGGATCAGCCCTTGTCGCGCATCAGCCGCGCCTTGTCGCGCTGCCAGCTGCGTTCCTTCTCGTTCTGCCGCTTGTCGTGCTTCTTCTTGCCGGTGGCAAGGCCGATCTCGACCTTGGCGATGCCGCGGTCGTTGAAATAGACCGACATCGGCACCAGTGTGACGCCCTTCTGCTTGATGCCGGCCGCGAGCTTGTCCAGCTCGCGGCGGCGGACCAGCAGCTTGCGCGGACGCTTCGGCTCGTGCTGATCGACGCGGCCGGCCTGGAGATATTCGGGGATGTACGCGTTGAACAGGTACAGCTCCCCACTCTTCAGGCCGGCATAGGCCTCGTTCACACTGGCACGGCCGCCTCGCAGCGATTTCACCTCCGACCCGGTCAGCATGATGCCGGCCTCAAGGACGTCGTCGATGAAGAAGTCGAACCGCGCGCGGCGGTTCTGTGCCGCGAATTTTTTCGCTTCCTCGCGCGTCGCCAAGTCTCTCTCCTCTACGGCCCGTTCCGTCGCTTAGGACAACAGGCCGGCTTTGGTCATGGCTCCACGCACGGCGGCACGGGCGGTCTCCGTCGCCGGAACCAGCGGCAGGCGCACCTCGTCGCTGCCGAGGCCGAGCAGGCTCGCGGCGAACTTCACCGGGGCCGGGCTGGTCTCGACGAACATCGAGTCGTGCAGCGGCGACAGCACGTCGCGCAGGCGGAAGGCTTCCTTCAGGTCGCCCTTCGCCCAGGCGGTCTGCATGGCGGAGCACAGCGCTGGCGCCACGTTGGCGGTGACGGAGATGCAGCCCACGCCGCCCTGCGCGTTGAAGGCCAGCGCCGTGGCGTCCTCGCCCGACAGCTGGATGAAGTCGGGACCGACCTCCTGCAGCAGGCGGGACGGGCGGGACAGGTCGGCGGTCGCGTCCTTCACGCCGACGATGTTGGGCAGCTTTGCAAGCCGTGCCATCGTCGCCACAGACATATCCACGACACTGCGGCCGGGAATGTTGTAAATGAAGATCGGCAAATCCGCCGCGTCATGGATCGCCTTGAAATGCTGGTACAGACCCTCTTGAGACGGCTTGTTGTAGTAGGGCGTGACCACGAGCGCCGCCTGCGCGCCTGCCTGCTTGGCATGGCGGGTCAGGGCAATGGCTTCGTCGGTCGAGTTGGAGCCGGAACCGGCCATCACCGGCACCTTGCCGCCGGCCGCCTCAATGCACAGCTCCACGACGCGGTTGTGTTCCTCGTGGGACAGGGTCGGCGATTCGCCGGTGGTGCCGCAGGGCACCAGACCGTGGGTGCCCTGGGCGACCTGCCACTCCACGAAGGACTGGAAGGCCTTCTCGTCCACTTTCCCGCCCTTGAACGGAGTCAGAAGGGCGACGATGGAACCGTGGAACATGGCTGCCTCCTCAGTCGGCTTAGCTGGAAAAAAGAGTTGCGCACATTATCCCTCCCCGCTGCCATCGGCAAGAGCGCCCGGATCTCTGTTTTCGCGGGTCTCCTCACCCTTTTCGCGGCGCTTCCCGGCGCCCTCCCCGCCGCGGCGCTGAGCCCGCAGGACATCGCCATCTACCGCGAGGCTTTCAAGCTCGCCGATGACGAACGGCTGGCCGAAGCATTGGCCGCGGCGTCCCGTGCGCAGGATCCGTTACCGGCGAAGGTTCTGCGCTGGATCGCGCTGGCCAATCCCGGTGGCGGCAGCTTCAGCGACATCACCGCCTTCATCCGGGACAATCCGGACTGGCCGAACATGGCGGCGCTGCGCCGGCAGGCGGAAATGGCGATGCCCGACATCCCGCCGGCGGAGGTGGTGGAGTGGTTCCGCCAAAGCCCGCCGCTGACCAACGACGGCTTCGTCCGCTATGCCGACGCGCTGATCGCGACCGGCAGCGTTGAACGGGCGACCACCCTGATCCGCAAGCAGTGGGCCGACGCCACCTTCACCGCCGACGAGGAGGCGACCTTCCTCGCCCACTACACCCCTTATCTGCGCCAGCAGGACCACAAGGCGCGCATCGACCGGCTGCTGTGGGCGCGGCAGGAGGCGCCGGTGCGCCGGATGCTGCCTTTCTTCGACGAGGCCTATGACACGCTGATCGAAGCGCGCATCGCGCTGGACGGCGATCGCGCGGGGGCCGACGCGGTCTTGGCGCGCGTCCCGCCCAGCCTGCTGACCGATCCGGGTCTGATGTTCGACCGCGCCCGCTACCTGCGGCGCAAGGGCGACGATGCCGGCGCGCTGGAGATCATCGCCCAGGCCGGCGCCGACATGGGCCGCCCGCAGTCCTGGTGGTCGGAGCGCCATCTGCTGGCCCGCCGGGCGATGGAGCGGGGCGACTACAACCTCGCCTACCGTCTGGTCAGCGCCAACGGCATGAGCGACGGCAGCGCCTTCGCCGATGCGGAGTTCCTGTCAGGATTCCTGGCCCTGCGCTTCCTCGATAAGCCGTCTGAGGCCTTCGCCCATTTCCACAAGCTGTATCGCTCGGTCAGCGCGCCAATCAGCAAGGCGCGCGGCGCCTACTGGTGCGGTCGCGCGGCGGAGGCGTTGGGCCAGACCGGCCCGGCGCGGGAGTGGTATGCCAAGGCCGCGACCTACCCCACCACCTTCTATGGTCAGCTGGCCTTCCGCCATGTCTCCGGCGGCGCCGTCACCCTGCCCACCCCGCCGGCGGTCTCCAGTGCCGAGACTGCCGCTTTCAACAAGCGCGAGGTGGTGCGCGTCGCCCGGCTGCTGTCGGAAATCGGTGGGAACGCCGCCGATCAGGTGACCGGTTTCGTCCGCCGCATCAGCCTGGATGCCAAGACGCCGGCCGATTACGTGCTGGCCGCGAAGCTGGCGAGCGAAGTCGGCCGCCGCGACCTGGCCGTCGCCGCCGCGAAGGATGCCGCCCAGAACGACGTGTTCCTCGTCGAAGCCGGCTATCCGATGATCGACGCCCGTCCGTCGGCGCCGGAACTGGCGCTGGTCCATGGCATCATCCGGCAGGAAAGCACCTTCAACCCCACCATCGTGTCGTCCGCCGGTGCGCGCGGGCTGATGCAGCTGATGCCGACGACGGCGCAACTGGTGGCGGGAAAGCTGGGGCTGAAGCACACGAATGCGCGGCTGACGTCGGACCCCGGCTACAACGTCACGCTGGGCTCTGCCTATCTGGCCGAGCTGATCGACCGCTTCAACGGCTCCTGGGTGCTGGCGATCGCCGGCTACAACGCCGGTCCGAACCGTGTGCGCCAGTGGCTGCAGACCTATGGCGATCCGCGCACGGAAGCCATCGACGTGGTCGACTGGATCGAGCTGATCCCGATCTCCGAGACCCGCAACTATGTCCAGCGTGTGCTGGAGGCGGTCCAGGTTTATCGCGCCCGCCTGAACGGCGACCGGGCGGAACCGAACCTGGACAAGGATCTCCGGCGGTAACAAGGATGGGAGAGATCGGCCTCGCCGATCTCTCGCGTTCCCGTCAGCTGCGTTCCCCTCAGCCAATCACGCGGTCGTCGGATTCGGCATGCCCGGCATCGGCTCGTCGGCCGGCGGGGGGACTTCCGGCAGGATGCCGGGGTTGTCCGGCACCGGGTAGGGATCGGGAGTCGTCGGTCGGTCGGGTTGCGGCGGATTCGGATTGGACGGCGGCGGGATCTCGCCGGGGGTGGACGGCTTCTGCGGATCGCTCATGCGGCAACTCCTGGAAGGTTACGGTCCTTGGATAACGTCTCAGTCGACGGTCCGTTCAATCGCCCGGCCGCCGGCCCGGAGGTCCTGCCCGGCCCCCTCGACCGTGTTGCAGCCGGTCAGCATGGCGGCGAGCGCCATCAGGAAGGTGAGGATCACCGCCTCGCGCGCAGGGAACGGGATGGCGCGGGCGGTGGCGCGCTGCCTGCGGTTCTTGGCGTGCTGCATGGTGTCTCTCCGGTCTGGGGTGAGGGGACTGGGGTTGAAGGAAATGAGCGATGGCCTGGGTGTCGTTCGTCTCTGCTTTTGACAACGGGGCTGCGGCGGCTTGGTTCCGCACCCGACCCCGCCGCCATGCAGAGAATGCAACGGTCCTTTCGGGGCGCCTGAAATCCTTGACGCAGTACACCTACCGGGCAAGATGACCGGCTTTTGCGCAGTCTGCCCGCTTTCCGGCCAAGCCTTACGGTCCGGCGGCGCGGCACGGGCCGCCGTCATCCCTCCGTCGCCACAGGTCCAGTCATGAGCACCGCCACCCTGCCCGCCCCCGAGCCGTTGCGTGCGCGTCTCGCCGCTCACATCGGCGAGCTGCTGCGGCTGGCGGCGCCGGTCATCGTCTCCCGCGCCGGGCTGATGGTGATGATGGCGGTCGACACCGCAATCGTCGGCCGCTTCTCGGCGCAGGAACTGGCCTATTACGGGCTGGCCCACCTGCCGGGCAACATCATGGTCGGAACCGGCGTCGGGCTGCTGATGGGAACGGTGATGATCACCGCCCACGCTTTCGGCGCCGGCAGCGACGTGGAGTGCGGCCGGACATGGCGGCGGTCGGTCCCCTATGCCTTGCTGCTTGGCGTGCTGTTCGCGCTGATCTCGCTGCTCGGCGATCCGCTGTTCCAGGCCGGCGGCCAGACTCCAGAGATGGCGGCGGGCGGCGCCCATGTCCTGGCGGTGCTGGGCCTCGGTGCGCCGGGCATGATGCTCTACATCACCACCGGCTTCTTCCTGGAGGGCATCAAGCGTCCGCTGCCGGGCATGATCGCCATGGTGATCGGCAACCTCGTCAATGCCGCGCTCGCCTGGGCGCTGGTGTGGGGCCATGTCGGGCTGGAGCCGCTGGGCGCCGTCGGCTCCGCCTGGGCCACCAGCATCGTGCGCTGGTCCATGGGGCTGGGGCTGGTCGCCTATGTCTGGTGGATGCACGACCATGAGCGCTGGCAGGTCCGCCTGCCGGTGTCCGGCTGGTGGAGCGGCGCGGCGCGCCAGCGCCACCTCGGCTATGCCGCCGGGCTCAGCATCGGGGTGGAGAGCGGCGCCTTCGCGGCGCTCGGCCTGTTCGCCGGCATGATCTCGCCGCTGGCGCTGGGTGCCTACACGGTCGGACTGAACCTGACCGCCCTGCCCTTCATGGCGGCGGTCGGGCTGGCCTCTGCCACGGCGGTGCGGGTGGGGGTGGCCTATGGCCGCGGCGACCGCAGCGACATGGCGTTGGCCGGCTGGACCGGCCTCGGCGTCACCAGCGCCATCCTGGCCTGTGTCGGCGTGCTCTATCGCAGCCTGCCCGACGCCCTGGGCGCCATCTATACCAACAACCCGGAACTGCTGGAGGCGGTGGCGCCGCTGATCGCCTTCGCTGCCTGGATCCTGATTGCCGACGGCGGCCAGACGGTGATGGCGAACGCGCTGCGCGGCCGGCATGACGCCTGGGTACCGACCGCATTGCACTTCTTCTCGTACGCGGTGGTGATGATCCCGGTGTCGGCCTTCCTGGTCTTCGGCCTCGGCCACGGCGCCCACGGGCTGTTCGAGGGAATTCTCATCGCCAGTCTGGTGTCGGTCACCATCCTCTCCCTGCGATTCGCACATCTCAGCCGGCGTTGAACCGGCATCTGTGGGGGCATGGGCGGGGGTTTTCGGCCCCGAATCATTGTGTGCAATTGCGAGAGTTGCTATATTTCTCGGGCAAAACCTTCGGCCCGCAAGGCCAGTGACTGCCGCGGATTCCTAAGCGGCGGCGCATTCGAAGAATGAGTGTCCTGCTTGAGCAATACGCCCCTTCCTCCCGCCTCCGACATCGCGCCGATCAACATCGAAGACGAGAT
The DNA here is from genome assembly GCA_965650625.1 of uncultured Azospirillum sp. Lineage (GTDB taxonomy): Bacteria > Pseudomonadota > Alphaproteobacteria > Azospirillales > Azospirillaceae > Azospirillum. The sequence goes on from CBFGPE010000031.1 coordinate 45,032, forward strand.
GCGGAAATCGTATCTCGACTACGCGATGAGCGTGATCGTGAGCCGTGCCCTGCCCGACGTCCGCGACGGGCTGAAGCCGGTGCACCGGCGCATCCTCTACGCGATGAAGGAGGGCGGGTACGACTCGACCAAGCCCTATAAGAAGTCGGCGCGCATCGTCGGCGACGTGATGGGTAAATACCACCCGCACGGCGACAGCGCGATCTACGACGCCATGGTCCGCATGGCGCAGGACTTCTCCATGCGCCTGCCGCTGATCGACGGCCAGGGCAATTTCGGTTCGATGGACGGCGACCCGCCCGCGGCCATGCGCTACACCGAGGCGCGTCTGGCCAAGGCGGCGGAAGCGCTGCTGGACGACATCGACAAGGACACCATCGACTTCCAGGCCAGCTACGACGATTCGGGCCGCGAGCCCACTGTCGTCCCGGCCCGCTTCCCCAACCTGCTGGTGAACGGCGCCGGCGGCATCGCCGTCGGCATGGCGACCAACATCCCGACCCACAATCTGGGCGAGGTGATCGACGCCTGCTGCGCCTACATCGACAATCCGGACGTCACACTCGACGAACTGATGGAACATGTGCCCGGCCCCGATTTCCCGACGGGCGGCCTGATCCTCGGCCGGTCGGGCAGCCGGGCGGCGCTGCAGACCGGGCGCGGCTCGGTCATCCTGCGCGCCAAGACCCATTTCGAGGAGGTGCGCAAGGACCGCACCGCCATCGTCGCGACCGAGATCCCGTATCAGGTCAACAAGGCCAAGCTGATGGAACGCATCGGCGAGGTCGTGAACGACAAGATCATCGAGGGCATCTCCGACCTGCGCGACGAATCCGACCGCGACGGCGTGCGCGTGGTGATCGAGCTGAAGCGCGACGCGGTTCCCGACGTCGTGCTGGCGCAGCTGTTCCGCCACACCCAGCTCCAGACCTCCTTCGGCGTCAACATGCTGGCGCTGAACGGCGGCCGTCCGGAGCTGATGAATCTGCTGCAGATCATCACCGCCTTCATCCGTTTCCGCGAACAGGTCATTACCCGCCGGACAGAGTTCCTGCTGGGCAAGGCCCGCGAGCGGGCACACACCTTGGTCGGTCTGGCGGTCGCCGTCGCCAACCTTGATGCGATGATCCAGCTGATCCGCAGCGCCCCCGACCCCGTCTGGGCGCGCGAGGAGATCATGAACCGCGAATGGCCGGTTCACGACGTCGGCCCGCTGATCGAGCTGATCGACGAGCCGGGCCGCGGCGTCAGCGAACAGGGCACCTACCGCCTGTCGGAAGTCCAGGCCCGCGCCATCCTCGACCTGCGCCTGCACCGCCTGACCGGGCTGGAGCGCGACAAGATCGGCGCCGAGCTGACCGACGTCACCGACCAGATCGCCGACTTCCTCGCCACCCTCGCCAACCGGCCGAAGCTGATGGGGATCCTGCGCGACGAGCTGGTGGAGATGAAGGAGCGGTTCGGCAACCCGCGCCGCACCGAAATCCAGGATCTGGAGTTCGAGGCCGACATCGAGGACCTGATCCAGCGCGAGGACATGGTCGTCACCGTCAGCCAGTCCGGCTATGTGAAGCGGGTGCCGCTGTCGACCTACCGCGCGCAGAAGCGCGGCGGCAAGGGCCGCGCCGGCATGTCGATGAAGGCGGAGGATGCGGTCAGCGACCTGTTCGTCGCCAACACCCACACGCCGCTGCTGCTCTTCTCGAACCGCGGCATGGTCTACAAGCTGAAGGTCTACCGCCTACCGCTGGGCAACCCGCAGGCTCGCGGCAAGGCCTTCGTCAACCTGCTGCCGCTGATCGACGGGGAGACCATCACCACCGTCCTGCCGTTGCCGGAGGACGAGGCCGCCTGGGCGGATCTGCACGTCGTCTTCGCCACGTCGAAGGGCAACGTGCGCCGCAACCGCATGTCCGATTTCGCCAACATCCGCTCCAACGGCCTGATCGCCATGAAGCTGGAGGAGGAAGGCGAGCGTCTGATCGGCGTCCACACCTGCTCCGAGACCCACGACGTCCTGCTGGCGACCCGCGGCGGCAAGTGCATCCGCTTCCCGGTCGACGACGTGCGCGTCTTCGCCGGCCGTACCTCCACCGGCGTGCGCGGCATCAGGCTGGCCGATGGGGACGAGGTGGTGTCGCTGTCGATCCTGACCCATGTCGACGCCACGCCGGAGGAACGCGCCGCCTTCTTCAAGATGAAGCGCGACGAAGGCATGGAGATGGAGGGCGAGGCCGCGCCGGAGGCCGATGAGGTGCCGACGGACAGCGTCACCCTGTCGCAGGAGCGATACGAAGAACTGAAACAAAAGGAACAGTATATTCTCACCGTCTCCGACCGCGGCTATGGCAAGCGCAGCTCGTCCTACGAGTATCGCACCGCCGGTCGCGGGGGCCAGGGCATCTGGAACATGGAGATGGGCGAGCGCAACGGCTCCATCGTCGCCGCCTTCCCCGTCGAATCGAACCATCAGGTGATGATGGTCACCAACGGCGGTCAAGTGATCCGCATGCCGCTGCACGATGTGCGGGTGGCTGGCCGCAAGACGCTGGGCGTCACGCTGTTCCGCGTGGGGGCGGAGGAGCGTGTGGTGTCCGTCGCCACGATCGCCGAGGAAGAAGGCGAGAACGGCGTGGATTCGGGCGTTGAGACTGGCGATGACGCCAACGGTTCGGTCGAGCCCACCGGTGATGCCGGCGGCACCGCCGCGCCGAACGAATAACGGACGGGCCTAAAGGGGAACCCATGGCGACCAGCCAGACCGAGACCAGCAAGGGTCGTCGAATCGGTGTCTATCCCGGCACCTTCGATCCGATCACCAATGGTCACATGGACATCATCCAGCGCGCCGCCCGACAGGTCGACCACCTGATCATCGGCGTCGCCCGGAATGCCGGCAAAGGGCCGCTCTACTCCACGGACGAGCGGGTCGCCATGGTTCGCGAGGATGTGGCCGGGCTGAACGCCGCCGGGGCCAGCATCGAGGTGCGGGCGTTCGACAATCTGCTGATGCACTTCGCCATGGAGGTGAATGCCAGCGTTATTATCCGCGGCCTGCGCGCCGTCTCGGACTTCGAATACGAGTTCCAGATGGCGGGCATGAACGCGCGGCTGAACCCGAAGGTCGAAACGATCTTCCTGATGTCGTCGGAGAAGCACCAGTTCATCTCCTCGCGTTTCGTGAAGGAGATCGGGCGGCTCGGCGGCGACATCCGCCATTTCGTCTCCGCCCGCGTTGCCGAGCGTCTGGCCGAGCGCTTCGCCCTTGAGGCCGGCAACGGAACCGTTCCGACGACCAGCCAGACCTGATCCCGGAACTCTGGGCTTGAGGGCAGGCTTGATGGCAAAATCCTGCATTTCCCATCAAGCCCATGGTTGACCTTTCGGGCGCGTCTTTCTATGGTGCGCCCACTTCCGGCGGTGGTCAGTTTCCCACCGCCGCGAGAGGATGATCCGGTAGCTCAGTCGGTAGAGCACGTGACTTTTAATCATGTGGCCGTGGGTTCGAATCCCACCCGGATCACCAAACTCTCCTTGGATGCTTCCTTGTTGTCTTAGCCTATTGTGAAGGCTGGCGCTGACAATTGCGCCATGCTGACGTTATGCAGTTCAATGGTCAGTAGTGTGCCGCTATAGGCCAATGGAAAATCGGACGCACTGAACATTCCGCGCACCCCGCTCGGATAGCCGGGGGTCGTCGAACTGTAATCGGAAAACCGCTCCAACACCTGCTGTGCGTTCAGCGAGCTTCCCAGCAATCGGACGTGATCCTCGCCCGGCTGGAAATCGGTGATTATCGTGGTGCCCGAAAATCCCGTCGACCGATCCAATGTTACGGCCGCATAGCGCGATGTGGTGGCGAAATCGAAAAGAAACTCGTCGGCGCCACTTCCCCCGCTCAGCCAGTCGGTGCCAGCACCGGCAACCAGCGTGTCATTTCCTTCGTCGCCATAAAGCGTATCGTTTCCGGACGTCAGCACATTGTCCTGATAGCGAAATTGGCGCCAATAGCTCGAAGAGATCAGGTCGTCGCCGCTTCCACCATGAATCATGCCGTCGCGAAGCCCGACGATGGTGTCGTTGCCGGCACAGCCAAATATCTCAATCGATGAAGGAACCGAACTGTCGCTGTCGTACCTTTGCTCTGGAAGAGCAATCACGTCGCTTGATATCGTGCCAATAATGCTCAGAGGAGACGAAAAACCGTAAGTCAGCCGGACATTTTCGACATTGGCGGGAAGGTTGAATGTTCCTGAGAAGCCGATGTAGACGGTATCGTTGCCGGCATCCAGACCTTCCGTGATCACCACGCCAGCGCTGTTGGCATAATATGTATCGTCTCCGGAACCGCCATTCAGGGTGTCCGACTGAAGGCCGTACAGATAATCGTTTCCCGTTTCGCCGAAAATGACATCGCTGCCGTCACCGCCTTGGAGGATATCATTGCCGGCTCCACCATTGACCGTGTCGCCATAGTTCGGCGCACTGTAGCCGCTGACGACACTGTTATCCTCCGCCAGGGCATCCGGGGAGTTCGGCAAACGGCCTTCACGCTGTCCGAACGCTGCGTAATGAGCCGATGCGGTCGTCAGGCCGGCATTCACAGCGTCACGAACGTCAGGATAAGCCGCTATATACCATGCCTCGTCGAGTGCGCCGCTCCGCGGTACCGACGGTGGCAGCGCCGCGTAATAAGCGATTCCTTCGTAACTGTAATTGGAAAGATTGGCGAGAACGGCATCGCGTTCCGAATCATACGCTGTAAAAAAATGCACACCACGAGACGCGTCGTAAAAGCGATAGACCGCCTGCGTGGCTGTTCCAGTTGGCGTGCTGGCCGCATTGAAGGCAGAACCTTCGTAAGAATATAAATCACTCAAATTTGAAATAATGGAATCTCGTTCAGCCGCATTGGCCGTGTAGAAATGCGTACCCGTATCTTTCCGATAAAACCGATAAACCGCCTGCGTACTGCCACCAGTGGGGATGGTCATTGCAATCCCCTCGTATCCGAATTCCGGTAACTGATAGATGATATTGTTACGTTCAACAGGATCGGACGTATAAAAATGCTCCCCTGATCTCTGGTTGAAAAAACGATAAACGTAGCTCACGGAACTCACTCCATTTTCAACAACCTTGGGTATTATGGTACAAGATGGAATTTAAAATCCAACTTCGGAAATAAGATTACCCTACCCACTCCCGATGGCAGATGCACTGCCGACCGGAGAGCGTAGCCTGACAGCACATAGGCAAGAAAAAACCCCGCGAAAGCGGGGCTTGATCATATGAAAAGCAACTGCTTCCCGTGGCGACCCCAGCTGGATTCGAACCAGCGACCTGCCGCTTAGAAGGCGGCTGCTCTATCCAACTGAGCTATGGGGCCCTGTCACGGAAGTCAGCACGATGAAGACGTCAGAAGCGCGGGCGGTCGGTGCGGAAGTTGTCGGCGTAGTTGCGCGGACGGATGCGGCGGACCGGGGCCTCCTGAACGGTGTAGTTCCAGCCTTCACGCTCGGCGAAGGCGATGGCCTCCTCCTTCGTTTCGAAGGACAGACGCACCTGGTTCAGCGTGTCGCCCGAGCTGGTCCAGCCCATCAGAGGCTCCGGACGGCGCGGCGTCTCGATCTCGTAATCCAGCATCCAACGATGAGTCTTGGCCCGGCCGGATTGCATGGCCGTCTTGCTCGGCTGATAGATCCGGACGTTCATGGCTCGCTCGTCTCCCCAAATGCCTGCGGTAGCGTTCCCGGCGCGGATGGCCTGGACGCGGAGTTGTCCTCTGGCGATGGTCGGGGCGCCCGGATTCGAACCGGGGGCCTCCAGTACCCAAAACTGGCGCGCTGACCAGACTGCGCTACGCCCCGTCGCCGCGTTGTGAGATACACGAACGCCACGCCCACGGCAAGCGGACGGCGCACCGCTTTTGCGGTCTTTTCCATCCGGACTGCCGCCATGGGCATTTGGTGCGGCGTTCCGTCGCTCAACAGCCTGTCGTCAACACCGTTCCGGATGCGTTTCGTTGCCATCGCTCATCCCCGCCCCGCCTGCCGTCGCCCTGTTTCTGCCCGACCTCAAGGACCGGCCGGATCGCCGCTCGGCGGTCGGTCTCGCCCATGAATTGCTGCGCGCCGGCGTTGCGGTGGATGTTGTTGCGCCGATGGGCGGGGGACCGCTGCGCGCGGCGCTGAATCCCGCAGTCGGGCAGATCGACCTCGCCAAGCGCCACGCCGCGACCTCGCCCCTGGCTCTTGCCCGTGTGATGGCGGAACGGCAGCCGTCGCTTCTCGCTATTCCGCGCGAGGTGGCTTGGGTCGGGCGGCTGGCTTTGTGGCTGGCCCGCAGCGATGCGCGGCTTGTCGTGCTGGAGGGCGATGCCTCGGCGGATTTCGCCGCTATTCGTGCCGCAGCGCCTCGATGGGGTTGAGGTTGGCCGCCCGACGCGCCGGGTAAAGGCCGAAGAACACGCCGACCAGCCCGCTGACCACCACCGCAAGCACGATCGAGTCGATCCGGATCAGCGTCGGCCAGCCGGCCAGTGCCGCGACCGCAACGGCGGTGCCGATGCCCAGCGCCACCCCGACCGCGGCACCGATCAGCGACAGGGTGATCGATTCGATCAGGAACTGCACCAGGATGTCGCGCCGCCGTGCCCCGATGGCGAGCCGCAGTCCGATCTCACGCGTGCGCTCGGTCACCGACACCAGCATGATGTTCATGATGCCGATGCCGCCGACCAGCAACGAGACCGCCGCCACCGCCGCCAGCAGGAAGGACAGGGCGCGGGAGGACTCGTCACGGGTCGCCGACACCTCCGACAGGTCGCGCATCCAGAAATCGTCGTCCTGGCCGGGGATCAGCCTGTGGCGCTGGCGCAGCAGGTCGCGGATCTGCGCCTGGGCGTCGGCCATGTCGGCACCGTCGCGCATCTTCACCGCCATGCTGTGGATGAAGCGCGGATTGCTCTTCGCCATGCCCGGGACGTTGCGCTTGGCGGTGGACAGCGGCACGAAGATGACGTCGTCCTGGTCCTGACCCTGCGTGTTCTGCCCCTTCTCCGCCAGCACGCCGACGACGGTCAGCGGGGTAGAGAACAGCCGCACCGGCTCGCCAATGGGATCGCCGCCGCCGAACAGGTTGCGCACCACCGTCTGGCCAAGGACCACGACCTTGTTCGCCTGCGCCACATCCTCGTCCGACAGGCCGCGTCCAAGCACGATGGTCCAGTCGCGGGCGTCCATGTAGTCCGGCGTGATGCCGAACAGAATGGTACCCCAGTTCTGGTTGCCGGCGACGATCTGCAGGCCCCAGCGCACCGACGGCGCCGTCACCACCACGTCGGGGATCTCCGACAGCACCGCCAGAGCATCGTCCTCCGTCAGGGAGGATGCGGTGCCGGCGCCCAGTTTTACCCCGCTGCGGACGATGCTGCCCTGCCCCACCAGAAACAGGTTGGTGCCCAGGCTGGCGATCTGGCGCAGCACCTGATCGCGGGCCCCGGCCCCCACCGCGACCATGGCGATCACCGCCGCCACGCCAATGACGATGCCCAGCATGGTCAGTGCGCTGCGCAGAGGGTTCGCCCGTAGGGAATCGAGCGCTGCGCGCAAGGCGTCCCAGGCGGTCATGCCGCGACCTCCGGTTCCTGACGCAGGTCGTCGATCAGGCGGCCGTCGCGGAACTGCAGGACGCGACCGGCGAAGCGCGCCACCTCCGGCTCGTGCGTCACCAGCACGATGGTGATGCCGCGCCGGTTCAGCCGCTGGAACAGGCCGATGATCTCCAAACTGGTGGCGGTGTCGAGCGCGCCGGTGGGTTCGTCGGCAAGCAGCAGCAGCGGATCGTTGACCAGCGCGCGGGCGATGGCGACGCGTTGCTGCTGTCCGCCGGAAAGCTGGGCCGGCCGATGCCCTGCCCGCTCCTGCAACCCCACCGAATTGAGGGCCGCCAGCGCCCGCTCCATACGCTGGGGATGGCCGACGCCGGCATAGACTATCGGCAGCATGACGTTGTCGAGCGCCGTCTGCCGCGGCAGCAGGTTAAAGGATTGGAAGACGAAGCCGATGCTGCGGTTCCGCACCACCGCCAGCGCGTCTGTGGACAGGCCGGCAACCTCCTGCCCATCCAGACGGTACTGTCCGGCATCGGGGCGATCCAAGCAGCCCAACAGGTTCATGAAGGTGGATTTGCCGGACCCCGACGGCCCCATCACCGCCACGAACTCGCCCCGGCGGATGGTGACGGTCACGCCGTCCAGCGCATGGACGGTCTGCGGCCCCATGCGATAACGGCGGGTGAGGCGTTCGACGGCGATCAGGGGTTCGGGTGCCGGCGGATCAGAAGCCAAGGCGCGGTCCCCGGCGGG
>CBFGPE010000032.1:0-50995 GCA_965650625.1 uncultured Azospirillum sp.
CGGCTGGGGATGATCTGAGGCGGATTCCATGGCGAACCCGGCTGCGGAAAGGGCCGGCCCGGGCCGGCGCCGTTCCTAACTTACGATATTGAAGGTTACCGAAAGCCACTGCCGGGTTGCTTCGGATCAGGCCTCGCCTTCGCTGGTATCGAGCAGCTCCTGATTGCGGGCCTGGTCGAGCAAGGCCTTCACGCTCGACGGCACCCAGGTCCGGGTTCCGGTCTTATTTTCAGGACTCTCTGACGGTCCAACTGGCGGCTGATGCGGGCAAGCGTCGGCTTCTCGCCACCGGCGGCATTGTGGATGCGATGGTCCGAACAGCACTGTTCGAAGTGGCGACGGTGCTGCTCAGCGCCGGCTAGAAAATCCACGCTTGCTGATCTGGCGGCGGGCCTTGCCCGTCCGACCGCGGGCGTCCTGTCGGTGGATGGGGTTGTTCTGACGCCCGCCCTGCTGCCGACTTGGCGGCGGCAGGTGGCCGTGGTGCAGCAGGATCCGTTCCTGTTCCACGATACCGTCCGTGCCAACCTGCTGCCGGCCCACCCGATGCGAGTGAAAGCGCCCTGTGGGCGGCACTGGAAGAGGCGGCCGCCGCCGAGTTCGTCCGCGCGCTGCCACAGGGGTTGGATACGGTTGTCGGTGATCGCGGCGGCTCGATATCCGGCGGAGAGCGCCAACGCCTGGCGATCGCCCGTGCCTTGCTGCGCCATCCGCGCCTGCTGATCCTGGGCCTGCTGATCCTGGGCCTGCTGATCCTGGACGAGGCGACATCGGCCCTCGATGGCGGGTCCGAGGCGCTCAAAATGCGCCGATCCGGCGCATGACCACCGGGATCGTGTTCGCCAGGATCGCAAGGTCGTGCCATAGCGACCAGTTCTTCACATACCACACGTCATACAGGACGCGGTCGGCGTAGCTGGTGGTGCTGCGCCCCCGGACCTGCCACAGGCCCGTCATGCCCGGGCGGGTTTCCAGATAGAACACGACGTCGCGGCCATAGAAGTTGAGTTCCTGCGCCGTGACCGGACGCGGTCCGACCAGACTCATGTCGCCACGCAGAACGTTGAACAGCTGGGGCAGCTCGTCCAGGCTGGTCGCCCGCAGGAAACGGCCGATCCGGGTGACCCGCGGGTCGTCCTTCAGTTTGAAACTGCGCGCCCACTCCGCCGCCGCGTCCGGATGCGCCGCCAGATGGGCCGCCAGCATGCTGTCGGCCTTCGGGTCCATGGTGCGGAATTTCAGGCAGCCGAAGGGGCGGCCGTCCCGGCCGATGCGGCGGTGCCGGTAAAGCACGGGTCCGCCGTCGGACGCGATCGCCAGGGCGAAGATCGCGAACACCGGCACCAGCAGCATGCCGACGATGCTGGCCACCATGAGGTCGAAAACCAGCTTCACCGCCCGGCTCAGCGGCTGCCCCAGGTTGTTGCGCGCCTGCAGCATCATGACGTCGCGGCCGATGAAGTAGATCGGATCGAAGCCCAGGATGGGCAGACCGCGCAGCGGCGGGATCACGGCGAAGGGCAGGCGTTCCCGCACGAGGTCGGCCAGCAGCTCCCCGCGTCCCAGCATGTCGGTATCGGGCAGGGCCAGCACCACCAGCCTGGCCCCCTGCTCCTCGCACAATTCCGACCAGGAATGGCTGGCGATGCGCGTCTCGACCTGTTCCAGCGGCAGCACCTCCGTCACCGCATAGCCCAGGCTGCGTTCAGCGGTCAGCGCCTCGCAGGCGTCCTGCACGCCGTCGCCACTGCCCACGACGATGACTGGAAGCCGCCATAGCCCCTGGCTGTCGAGCAGGCTGCGCGCGATCCGGCGGGCAAGCGGGATCAGAAGGATGATCAGAAGCCAGGACCCGACCAGCCACAGACGGGAAAAATCGCGTTTGAGCGCGAACATCAGGAAGCCGTCGGCCAGCAGCATCAGCATGCATCCGATCACGACGTCCCGCAGCCCGGTCCAGGCGGGCAGGCGCCGCCGGTAATGCCCGGCGGTGTGGAGACGCAGCAGCAGTAGGCCAGCCAGCGGCAGATACTGCGCCAGCCGGTTCCACATGTTGTCGGCGATGAAATCGAGATAGGGCAGGCCGAATGCCCAGATATTGACCGTCATGGCGAACAGGGCGGCTCCACCGAAGGCCAGCAGGACGGCGGCGGCGTCCATGGCAAGCAGGACACCATAATGCGCGGCTTCGGTTCGTCTCAGCCTATCCGAATAGGCTGTCATACCCTGGGGTGCGTGCAAGGAGCCATTTTGCAGGATTGACATTTGATTACAATTTTAAATTATTCCGCCGCAGGATATTCGCTCCTGGTGGGCGAGGCCAGGACGAACTGTAGCATATCGTCGTTTGTCCGGTTGTGTATGTCAAACAGTGGTGTAGGGGAAAATCACGCCCGGCCGACTGATGCAATCCTCAAACTCGGTTCTGTTCAACCAGGAGACGATGCTGGTGGCGCAACTCGCCAAGGCCCATGCAGCAGACCATGGTGTCGGCCGCCGTACACCAGATCTTCGCCCAGCCCGACCATCGCGTGCTCGAAGCCGCCTGAATGCTCACGCCAAGGCGGCTACCCTGCACCGAAAATGCGGATGGGCCAAACCTCATTCGGCCTTCAGACCATCGCGGGATAGCCGATTTCCACCGCTTGACCAACTCCTGAGCAATGATCTCTTATCCGGTAATGCTCTTGCGAAAGGCGCGAATGCGGCCATAGACGTTCGGTGGAACGAGATTGCGGAGACAATCGTCGACAGCATGGAAGGCAATCTTTATCGCAGCATATCCCCAAACCTTCACAGGGTTGCCTCCATGTCGGCAGGCAGCATGGGCAACCTCGATTAAAGCCTTTCTTATGTACTTGGTAGAGTTGCCGCCGAAGGAAAAATTGTATGAAATTTTTGGATCGTAGCCCCCTTTGAAGCCAGCGTGATGAACACGAAACAGCCATTCAAAATCTGGAGCAACTTTGTATTCTGGGTTAAACAAACCTGCCTTATCGAAAACATAGGAGCAAGCGGACAAAGTCGGATAGTTCATTATGGGAGCGCGATAGGATATCTTTTTCTCATAATCACCGTCACCCATAATGGTAAAAACAAAATCTTCACCAATATAATATTTCATATCTCCGAAAACAAAATCACTTCCGCTCTTTTCAAGAGATTCAACAGATTTTTGGATGAAATCAGCATCAATCCAGTCATCCGCATAGACAAATCCGATATAACGCCCTGCCGCTTTTCCCACCCCTTTATTCTGACCATCGGCATGGCCACGATCAGGCTCTGAGCACCAGAGCGTTATCAGGTGCTCGTACTTCCTGAGTATTTCAACCGTTCCATCGGTCGAACCGGCATCGATCACAATATATTCAAAATCGGGATAGGTTTGCCGCGCCACGCTCTGCAAAGTTCTCTCGAGCGTATGCGCAGCATTACGAACGATGGTGATCAGGGTGTAGACCGGAACTCCCGACGGGGGAGGCGGGCGTAGGCCAGGACGAAAGCCAAAATACTCCGACATGCTTTTTCTACATTCACGAAGGCAATGGAGCCTTTGAGGCGACAACGCACACGGTAGGGAAAATATATATCTTCTGCAACCATCTCGACAGCCACCGGAGCGGTTCGATACGATCCCGGCTGTTTGCAGTCCAGAGATCCATGGGCGTCGGGGGTGTGGCGCTCACGTGCCTGATTCGGAGGGCGTTGGTTTGGCAGCGGAGGAGTACAAAGCTTTTGAAAGCTGTCGGTGGGTGTCCAAACAGGACCGCCGCGGAACGCAGACGGATGAGTCATGAGCGTCGGTTTCAGAAATCTCAAGGCTCTTCCAGCACTGCTCGGCATTCAGAGCGTGCAGTATATTATCCCGCTTCTTACCATCACTTTGTTGCTGCGGGTATTGGGACTTGAGAAATGGGGACAGATATCCCTGCTGATGGCGTTCGGCCAGATGTCTCTCATCGTTCTGGAATATGGTTTTCACATGTCTGCAACACAGGCTGCAGCGCGCATCCAGGATTCGCCCCGCTCCTTGGCCGAACTGTTCGGAGCGGTCACCGCAGCCAAGCTGCTGATCGGCTTGGCCGCTGTCCCTGTCCTCTGCTTGACCGCCGTAGCGTTTCCGCATTTGGCCGATAACCCCAGCCTGCTGGCTTGGGCCATGGCCGCCACACTTCTTCAAGCGCATGATCCGCTCTGGTTCTTCCTGGGGAAGGAACGGCCGAACAGGATCGCAGTTTTCACCATTTTGACCCGGCTGGCTGCCGTGGCTGCGATGTTTGTCTTCATCCGCGGTCCGGATGACGCCTGGATATATTTCCTGATGCAAGCTGCGGCATGGCTCTGCGTCTTTTCCTATGGGACGTGGCTGATCCATAGAGAAACCGGCTTTTCATTCCGCGACCTGAAGGGGGCTGGAGACGTGATCGTCCGCGGCCGCCACTTCTTCCAGCTCTATCTGGGCAGCAATATTTTCGATTCCCTATTACCGCTCGTGCTTGGCGCGGTGTCCGATCCGGTGGCGGTGGGAATCTTCGTCGGCGCGGACAAGTTGGTCCGCGCCGCTGCTGGCCTGCTTGCCCCATTCCGGAACGCGCTGTTCCCCCGCATTACCGCCCTGATCGGGGGATCGAGGGATGAGGCTGCCCGTCTGCTGCGCTGGGCGATTCTTAGAGTCGGCGGACTCGCCACAGCCGGAGGCTTGATCCTGCTGGTTGTCGCCGACCCGCTGGTCCACCGACTGCTGGGCAGTGAGGCGGCGGCGGCGGCCACAGTCCTGCGGGTGCTCTGCGTCTTTCTCCCACTCGTCACCTTGAACAGTATCATTGGAGTGCAGTGGATGATCCCCTGCGGGATGGAGCGGGCACTCAGAAACATCTACATTGCCGCTGGGCTGGTCCGCCTGTCGCTCTGCGCCCTGCTCGGGCTGGACGGCGGAGCCTTGGGAGCCGCCATCTCCGTCCTGTGCGGCGAGGCCATCGTCCTTTTTGCCTGCCTCGTTCTGCTGCGGCGAAGGCGTCTGGAACCATGGCGGTCGAGCACCGGTTCGCCGATGGGAAATCAAAAAGCCGGGGAGCGCCATGCCACCCCTTCAATCCATCTGCGATCCAGATAGGATTTTTTAACTATGACGCGCCCAGACTTATCTGCGCTGCGGCGGCACGCCGGCACCGGATCGCCTCTCATCGGGAACCAGGCTTCGTGATACATGCCCTTGCTTGGCTGCTCATCGGCTATTCGGATGGAATTATCTATTATCTGATGCAGAGGACGGGCATCAGCGGCTACCTCGTCTATCTCATGCCTGTCTTCGTGCTGTACGTCGTCGGCCTGTTTCTCACCCACCGCCTCCAGATCACGCAAAGGTTGGTACGACGGCAGATGGCGGTCACCGTGCTCTTCATCCTGGTCGGGCTGTTTCACTCTGTCGCGATAGGCAGTTTCTACGTGGAGGGGTACGCGCAGCTCTTCGCCATGGTGAGCATGATCCTCATGCTCACCGACCTGTTTGCCGGCAACGCCGATATCCTGCGGCCAGGGTTCACGAAGGCAATGCCGGCAGTGCACTACATCGTCTGCGGCTACATCGTCCTGTCCTGGCTGATCCAGCACCTGTTCGGCTTGGACATCAGCCTGTTCATCGGCAACGTCCATGACCTGCCCGACCCTGCCGCGGTGCGGGTCAGCGGCCTTCACCGGGAGCCGTCTTGGGCCGGCTATGCGGCCGCCAGCAGCTATCTGGCGGTGTATGTCACCCGTCGGGAACGGCTTCTGTTGCCACTGATGGCCTTCCTGGTGGCCACGGCGGCGACCGGCGCAGGGTCGGGCCTGATCCTTGCCGCCCTATTCTCCGGGCACCAGCTCCTTACCGCGCACCGCACCGGCATGCCCTTGCGGCTCGCCCTGTTGGTGGGAATGGCAGGACTGACCGTCGCTGTCTTCGGCGGGCGCATCGTCGAGGTGTTCAACAGGAACGATGCCTCGACCCAGATGCGCATCGAATCCGCCATCGTCGCGACGGAGGTGATCGATGAGAGTTTTCCGATCGGCACCGGCTTCGGCAATTACCGGGAAGTCGCCGACTTCGACGAGGAGCTCTGGCGCGGGTTCGTCGATCTGGACGAGGCCGACTACTACAAGTCCGATCTGTTGGTCCTCAACCTGATCGCGGAACTGGGCCTGTTCGGCGGCGTTCTGGTCGTCCTTCTGCTCTGGAACGTTTTCTGCCGGGAGTCGCTGTTGCTGGTGGCGATGGTCGCCCTGCTGATGCTCAGCGCGGGCACGCTGATATTGCCCTACCATCTGGTGCTTGCTGCGGCCGCTGGACTCGAGAGCGCCCGCACGCGTTCCCCCGTGCGCCGAATGGTGCCGGCATGACCACCGCGCCCATTTCGGGCGGGGGCCGGTCGTACCTGTGGTTGACACGCTTTTATCCCTATCCGGCACATGCCGGCGACCGGATCTATACGGCCAGACTGATCGAATCGCTTGCCGCCCAGGACTGCGCCATCACAGCCCTGTGCACCATTGAAGCCGGAGGAGGTGAAACGCCGCCGCCGGAGGGGCCGGCCCGGCGCGTCGAATGGGTCCGGGTGCCAGCCGGCAGTGCGAAACGGATGTGGACCTACCCCATTTCGAGCCTGCCACGCCAAGCGTTGGCCCTGGCCGCGCCGGCTCCGCGGGCAGCGGCGGAGCGGCTGTTCCGTCGTCAGCGCTGGGACGCCGTTTTGGTGGATTACGTGGCGATGGGCTGGGTTCTGCCGCTTGTCGAGGCATGCTGGCCGAACCGGGCGGAGCGTCCCGCGCTGGTCTATATCTCCCACAACCACGAGGCCAGTCTACGCCGGGCTGTTATCCAGGAGGCCGCCGGCTCCGCGCTGAAGCGGCTGGCGCAGCGTGTGGACGCCAGACGCATCATTGCGCTGGAAAGACGTCTGCTCACCGCCGCTGCTCTGGTGACGGCAAACACCGAGACGGACCGGAACCTCTACCGGCGCGATGCTCCGGACCGGCCCTGCACGGTGCTGGCTCCCGGATATGACGGGCCAGTGATGACGGAGCGGGTGCTTTCCCCCAGCACTCCACGCCGCGTCGTCGTCGTCGGCAGCTTCGACTGGATCGTGAAGCGCCAAAACCTCCTGGAGTTTCTGAAGGCCGCCGCGGGGCCTTTGGGAACGCACGGGATCGGCATAGACATCGTCGGCCGGGGACCGGAGTCCTTCCTTACCATGCTGCGCCGACGCTTTCCGGGCGTGGCCATTCACGGTTTGGTGGAGAAGGTCGAGCCATATCTCCAAACGGCGCGAATCAGCGTCGTGCCCGAGCGTGTCGGCGGCGGGTTCAAGCACAAGGCGCTCAATGCGATCTTCCAGCGTACGCCGGTCTTCGCCTTGTCCGGCTCTGTCGCTGGATTGCCATCGGGGACGGTTCGGTTCTGCGACGGTTTCAACGGTCTTGTCCAGGAGATCGTCAACACCATCGACGATCTCGACGGGCTGAATGCGCAGCAACAGGAAGCCTTTGCCGCTTGCAGGAGCCGGTTCGATTGGCTCGACCGCGGGCGTATCCTCCGCCTCGCTATCGATGGCCTTGGAATGGCGCCGACCGTCCCACCGCCGGATCCGGAGCAATGTCTGGCCGGACAGGTTTTCCCGTGACGGGGATCGGTCCGCTCTCAGCACTTTCCGATCAAGGGGTTAGGGCTCAATTTCCACAACGATCCCACGCATGTCCGCAGCTTTGGACTGCAGGAGGTCCGCAAGAGGCTCGAGGCGAAAGGCCTCACCATCCTTGCCGCCGGACCGCGGCGGAACCGACTGCGTGCCGCGTTCGCTCCGCTCCTGTTTCTCAAAAACCGCGTTACGCTTCCGGCGCATCGTCCTCTATGATTTTTGGGACTGGACCGGCTACGCTGACGTGATCCGCGCTGTGCGCCTCGCTGCCGGGACGGGTAAAGCGGCCGGTTAGGGACTCGATGAAGATGCGTCCCATTCGGACCCCGTAATAGAGAAAGCCGAAGCGGGACGGCAGACGAACCAGCCTCCTGTCGATCAGGGAGGGCCGGATGCGGTAACGGAGGAGAGCCAGTCGGTTGGCCATCCGATTGCAAAGGCCCAGTTCCCAAGCGAGCCATCGAAATCGTCCCATTCGCCGAATAGCTTCAGTCTCCTCCTTTAGAAGTGGGCCGGTGAGCAGCGGGTGGAGCCGTGCCGATGCGCGCCGTGCGGCAGCGAGGCGATGCGGAGCCTCGGCCAGCAGTTCCGGCAGAGGCGCGCCCAGCAACTCGTGCGCCAGCACCGTTCCCATCGCCAGATGCCCCTCGACCCCGACCCGACGGGCGAGAGCGAAGGCCGCCGGCCAGTCCGTCGTCCGGTTGTGCGCTGCGGCGGCGATGTCGGCCAGCCAGAACAAACGCCGCCAGAAATGGTGCGCCCCGTGGAAGGCCGCGAACACCAGGGCCACGTCGGGTGCAAGGGTAGGGATCCGCTCCCCTCCGACGGTTACCATGACTGCCGTGTCGAATGGGTTGAGAAGGGACAGCGGAAGCATCCCCTCGCATTCGTCGAGGCCGGTGTGCAGTTCGATGATGCAACCGAGGCCTGGGTGCCGCAGTTCGAGATCCTTGTCGATCTGCATACCGATCCGAGAAGAATTCTCATAACCCAGCCGGTGCAGAAGCGCGGTTGCGGCGGCGACATCTCCGGAACGGACCAGCAGGTCGATATCGCGTCCTGCACGTCGGCAGGGGTCGCCGTACAGCATAACCGACAGAGCCGTACCTTTCAGAGCCAACACGTCGATTTTCGCCGCCCGGAATGTCCGAATGAGGCGTACCAGTTCGGCGGCAAGCGAAATCGATTGGCCGACTGCCTGCCGACGCAGCTCTGCCAGGGCCGTACGGATGCCATCGGGACAATCCGCATCGTCCAGGATCCCTCCCATCAAGGGAGCCACCCGGTGGTGGCGGACTGCCTCCAGCATACGCTGCCAGTCGATCCCGGGTGCCGGTCGCGGCGGCGGGCCGCCATGCTGCGCGGCGATGGCGTCCAGAATGTAGCGGGTTTCCGCTGGAAAGACCGGGAAAGCGGCAGGATGGGAAACTGTGCCGGCCGTCATGCGTCGCCCAGCGCCCAGGAGGCGACGATGTCTCCGGAAACCAACGTCCCAGCCGGAGGGGGTATGGCGGGCGAGGCAACCGCGATGTAGTTGCTGTGGCCAGCACGCGGCCCCGTGCAGACGACGAACATCCCATCCAGTTCCGTCAGCACGGTATAACTATACGCAGCCAGTCGCAAGAAGGTGGCGTCGGGTGGAAAGCCGGCGCGTGCGAGGGTAGCCGGCTCGCATTCGAAATAGATGGCCGGCCGGAATTGCTCCAGGAGCTGCAGGCCTCCAGTCAGAACGGCCGGTTCATAGCCCTCGACGTCGATCTTTATAAGGAGCGGCGCATACAGGCTTAGTTCACCGCTGGCTATCATGCCGTCGAGCCGGCGCATGGGGATGGGAACTCCGCTGTCCGCGGCTGCATCGATCCAGCCCAGGCCGCTGATCGGGTTGTTGAAGGCGTCCCTCGGCACGGTCAGTTGGACGATCCTATCCTCGTCTCCGATAGCGATCGTGAAAACCTGCAGGCCGGGCACGTCCGCCAGCGTGCTACGGATCAACGCCGCTGGCTTGACGTTGGGTTCAAATGCGAAGACTGGCGTGTGCTTTGCCCTTTTTCGAGCGAAGAACCAGCTGTAGAGGCCGACATTTGCACCGATGTCCAGGATCGAGCCGGAACGGGCGGCGACTGCCGCCAGCAGGGCGAGGACGGCCGGACTTTCCGGCGGCTCGAAAAGGCCCAGCCGTCTGAGGAGAATGTGGTAAAAGCGATGCGTGTCCAGCAGCGCGTTTTCGCCAACCAGACGGTGCAGCGCCCAGCGGATTCCGCTCCGGAGGAGGTGGGTGGCCGTTTCCACTCCGGGAATCAGGCCGAGCGGCGAAGAGGGACGGGCAGGGGCCATAAGGAGTTCGCCAAACACCGATAGCCATGATTAGGGCTGGGATCCATAAAGGCGATTGGCTTCTATTTCTGGCCATAGCGCCGGACATAGTCGGCGACTTCAGCGTCGCTCAACTCTTCCAGTGCATGGCGGACGAAGGGGCCGACCTGGGGCGTCTGGGCCATGAGGGCGATCTTATCCGGAGCCATCACCCAGGCCTTGCGCACCTGTCCGCGCAGCAAGGCTTCGTTTTCCGGTCCCATCAGCCCGATCAGCCTCAACCCCATGTCGATGCGCCACAGCATCAGGTCGGGTTCGA
This sequence comes from uncultured Azospirillum sp., assembly GCA_965650625.1. Lineage (GTDB taxonomy): Bacteria > Pseudomonadota > Alphaproteobacteria > Azospirillales > Azospirillaceae > Azospirillum. The sequence continues at coordinate 10,306 of CBFGPE010000032.1, forward strand.
AGGCACCCGACAGCATCGACAGGCGAAGCGCCTGGACGGCCCCCGTCCGGTCGCCGGCTTTCTCGCGCAAGGCGGCAAGTACCGCCCAGCCATAAGGCTGCACCGGTCCCAGCGACAGTCCGTGTGTGATGGCCTCGCCGGCGGCGGCGATCAACCGGTCATGCTCCGGTCCCGGTGGGGCGGCATCGGCCTGTCGGACCAGCAGAATTCCGCGGTCGGTCTCGCGTTCGGCGGACGCTTCCCAGCGGGTGGCGCTTTCCCGCCTGTCGGCGGCACGGTCGAGGGCGGCCCGCTCCGGCGTCCGGCCGGCCGCGATCTCCCAAAGGACGTCCTGGCTGTCGGCGGTCAGCCCCCCGGCGATCAGCTGCGGCAGCCCGAGGGCGAGCAGCAGGCAGCCGAGAAGCCCGGCCATCACCGCCGCTGCGGGCGACGACCGATGACGCGGGCGGGCGGCGTCACTCCGCGTAGTATTCACGGTAGCGTCCATAATATTGGCCATAATCGCCATATCCGTAACGGGAATGCTTGCGCAGGTTCACCTGCGACAGCACCAGGCCCGATGGCGGGGCGCCGGCGCTGCGCAGCAGCTTCAGCCCGTTGCGCACCGCGTCGCGCGGCGTCGCGTTCCACCGCACCAGATAGATGACGCGGTCGACCAGCGGAGCGATCAGCCGGCCGTCGGACACCGCCAGCACCGGCGCGGTGTCGATGATGATGCGGTCGTAACGCGGCAGCAGGTCGCGCAGGAACGCCTCCATTGCTGCCCCTTTGATCAGTTCGGCGGTGTTCGTCTCCTGCCCTGCCGGCAGAACGTCGAGGGTTCCGGCCGCCCCATGCTGGACCACATCGTCGAAGGTGGCGCTTCCGCCCAGAACCTGCGCCAGACCGCGGTTGCCATCGATCCCGATGGCGCTGTGAAGCCGTGGGCGGTGGATGTCCGCGTCGATCAGCAGGACGCGCTTTTCCGCCTTGGAGAACAGAAGCGCCAGGCAAAGCGACACGAAGGTCTTGCCTTCCTTCGGCACGGACGAGGTCACCATGATGACCTTGCTGTCGCCCAGCGTACCGATGGTGGCGGCGGTCCGCAGGCTGCGCACCGCGTCGGCCAGGGCGGACCGCGGCTTGCGCAGCAGTTCCTCCACCAGATTCATTTTGCGGTTGCGCTGCAAGGGGATCATGCCCAGCACGGGCAGACCGGTCAGATCCTCGGCCTCGTCGCTGGAGCGGATGGCCGTGTCCAGGCGGTCGAGCAGGAAGACCAGCCCCAGGCCGAACAGCAGAGACATCAGCGCGACGATCTGCAGCGTCCTCAGCTCGCGGGGGTAGGATTTCGCGACCGGCAGATCGGCGGGCGAGACGATGCGGGCATTGGCGCGCTGCATCCGCTCCTGTTCGGCCTCGCGCTTGAAGCGGGTGAGGAAGGACTCATAGAGCGAACGCGTCGCTTCGGACTGCCGCTCCAGTTCGCGCAGACGGATTTCCGCCTCTCCGGCCGTGTTGGCCTGCTGCCGCACGCCTTCGAGCTGGCGTTCCAGCGACTTCACGCCGGCGGACGCCACCTCGACATCATTGGCGAAGGAGGAGGAAATCTTGTCGACTTCCGTGGCGATGGTCCCGCGGACACCGTTCAGTTCGGCGCGCAGCCCGACGAGCCGCGGGTGGCGGTCGCCATAGATCTTCAGGGCGTCGGACATCTCGCGCAGCAGGGTCGTCTCCTGCTCCCGCAGCCGCTGGATCAGCGGGGATTGGAGCACGTCCGTCGTCGAATCCGCACTTCCGCGTGACCGCAGCACGGACCGGGCCTGATCCAGCCGCGCCTGCTTCTGCGCCAGATCCGAGCGGGCGATGACAAGGCGGGAGTTCAGTTCCGACAGCTGCTGGTCGGTCAGGGTGACCTGACGGTCTCCCTTGCGGCGCAATCCGTTTTGGGAGCGGAACTCCTCGACGGCGCTTTCCGAGGCGACCACGTCGCGGCGCAGAACCTCCAGTCGCTCGCCCAGCCAGCCGGAGACGCGCCGGGCATCGTCGAAACCGGCTTCCAGCCGGTCGAGCAGGTACATCTCGGCGACGGTATTGGCGATCAGCGCCGCCTTCTCGCGGTTCTCCGACGTGAAGGCAACGACGACGATGTAGGAGCGCCGCTGCACCTGCACGTCCAGCCGGCTGCTGAAGGCGCGGACCACCTGCGCCTTGGTCATGTCGGCTTGCGCCATCGGGCTGAGTGCCTGGACGGACGAGTCGGAGCTCAGCCAGCCGGAGGGTAGCCACGACAGCGGGTTAAGCGCCGCCAGGATGCCGGACAGCGGACGCGCCGGCCGCAGGGTGGCGTTGAATTCCGGATCGTCTTCGAGATGCAGCTTGTCCACAACCCGCCGGGCAAGCGTCGAGGAGGTGATCAGCGCCGCTTCGGTCTGCACGATGCTGTCGGTCATGAAAGGGCGCAACGACCGGTCGGCAAGCGGATCGCGCACGTCGGACGCTTCGATCATGAGGCTGGTCTGGGCGGTATAGCGCGCCGGCGTCTGCTTGAGCAGAAGGATCGTCGGAACGATGGCCAGGATCATGCAGGCCAGCACCAGATGCTTGCCGCGCCAGATCACCCGCCATGCCCAGCGCAGACGCTGCCGGAGTTCGTCCTGGAAGCCGTCGGGGAAGCCGCCAACTGCTGCCTGCGGTTCGCCGGACGTCCGGCCCGCCGACCGCTGGGCCGTGCCGTCTGCGACCGCGGTCATCGGCAGCGCGTTCCGCCCGTCCATCACGCCCTTGCCTGAATCAGGCATTGCCGATCCTCCTCAAGCACGAGCGCCGTCAGAACGCCCGTGACATAAGCCCCTGTGTCGATGCCGATCCTGTTCGGACGGAATTCCGGTTCATCCACCATGGTGTGCCCGTGGACGATGATCTTGCCGTGCGGCCGCGCGTCGGACAGGAACGGTTCGCGAATCCACAGAAGATCGCCCGGCTTCTGCCTGTCGACCGGTCGGCCGGGACGGATGCCGGCATGGACGAACGCATAGTCGCCGAACACCGCCATCGGCTTCAGCCCGTCGAGAAACAGCTGATGGTGGTCGGGCAGCGCTTCCAGAAAGCGGGCGCGCAAATCCTCGCACCGGGCGCGCTCCCGGATGCCGGCCGAGGCGCGCACGCCATAGCTTGCCAGCGTTTCGATGCCGCCATAATCCAGCCAGTCGGCCGCGGATGCGGGCCGCTTCAGAAAATCCAGCAGGACGGCTTCGTGGTTGCCCATCAGGAAATGGCAGGAAACGCCGTCCAGAACCGTTCCGCACAACCGTTCGACCACCGCGCGGCTGTCGTCGCCCCGGTCGACATAGTCGCCGAGAAAGACGATGGCGACCTCCAGCCCCGCCGCGCGGGCACCGGCGGCATCCTCGCCGATCCGGTCCAGCAGCTCATCCAGTGCCCGCTTGTGGCCATGGATGTCGCCCACGGCATAGAGACGCAAACCGTCGGGTATGCGTGGCAACGGCTTCGGCGACGGGGGGCGGCGCAAGCCGAAAATCCCTTCCTTCCAGCGTCTCAACCACATTGCTTCATACCGTTCGAACCATCCGCACCGCACCGTGCCATCCACCGTGCAATAACACTTTTGGGGTTAGCAGTGATAGAGCCTCCACACCGCTTTCGCCGCCTTGACAGGTGACAAGAACAGGCCACCGGTCGGAAGGGACCGGAGCGGGGCCTTCCATGCGCCGTTCCGGCCGCATCGGCACCGGGACGCGCCTTCGGGTTGATCGATCCTGTTCACCCACACCGAAGGTGGATACACTCCGCCATCTTTCAGGTTCTCGCTGGCATGGGTCGCATGGCCGTCAACACCCTTCTCTTCCGGCTGCTGGTTGCCGTCGTGCTGCTGGCCCCGCTGCCCCTGGGCAGCAACCGGCCCTGGTCATGGAGCCTTCTGGCGGCGGCCGTTGGCCTGCTGCTTGCCGTCTGGTCGGTACGGGCGGCAACCGGACGGGCCGCGGTCCCGGTGCCGGCTGCTTTCCTGCTGCCCGTCGGCCTGCCCTATGCCCTGGTGCTGGGCTGGGCCGCCCTGCAGACCGCGTCCATCATGCCGCCGTCCCTCTGGCATCCGATGTGGGCGGAGGCCGCCCCGGTGCTGGGCCAGGTGCAGGGATCGGCAGGCGGCCCCGGCAATGGGGGAACGATCGGTGGAATGATCAGCGCCGATCCGGCGATGACCTGGGCCGCGGTTCTGCGGCTTGCCTGCTATGCCGGCATCTTCTGGCTGGCGGTGCAGTTCGGCCGCGACCGTGGCCGGGCGCGCGAAGCGGTGATCGCCCTGTGCATCGGCGGAACCGTCTATGCGACCTACGGCCTGACGGTTCATCTGGCGGGATGGGAAAGCATCCTCTGGCTGAAGAAATGGGCCTATGCCGGCGACCTGACGGCCACCTTCGTCAACCGCAACGCCTACGGCGCCTATGCCGGGCTCGGCGTGGTGTGCTGCATCGGGCTGTTCGTCAACGCGCTGCGCCCGCGGCAGGGGTCACAAAGCCGCGGCGCCTATGATCTGGTCGAATCCCTGCTGCTGCGCGCCATGCCCTATCTGGCCTGCGGGCTGGTGATCGGAACCGCGCTGCTGCTGTCGCATTCGCGCGGCGCCTTCCTGTCCACCGGCCTGGCTTTGGGCGTCCTGCTGATCCTGCTGGCGGCGGCGGGCCTGGTGCCGCGCCGCATGGCCCTGCCGATGGTCGGTGTCGTGGCGTTGGTCGCCCTGGTGACGGTGAGCGCCAGCGGCGACGGCACGATCTCCCGACTGGCCGAGCAGACGTCGGTGGAGCATGATTCCGGACGCATCAACGTCTACCGGCTGACGATGGACGCCATTGCCGACGCTCCCTACACCGGGATGGGGCTGGGGGCGTTCAAGCCGGCCTTCCGCATGTACCGAGACACCACCTTGGCTGATCCCGTGGTGTGGGAATTCGCGCACAATGTACCGCTGGAACTGGCGATGGATCTGGGCGTACCCGCGGCGGCTCTGCTCGGCCTGTCCTTCGCCGTCATCGCCGGGGTGTGCCTGCGCGGGCTGATGGTCCGGCGGCGCGACCGCCTCTACCCGGCCCTGGCCGTCGCATCGATGGTTCTGCTGGGCGCGCATGGACTGGTCGATTTCAGCGTGCAGATTCCGGCGGTCGCCGCCACCTTCGCCCTGCTGCTTGGCCTCGGCTTCGCGCAATCCTGGAACACGCGGACGCTGGACCCGGCCCCCGCCGGAGATTGAACCGCCGGGGATTGAACGCCGTCAGGACTGCTGCCCGGCCGGAGACGGGCGGCTCAACAACAGGTCCGCCTGGACGATCTGGCCGTCCCGCGCGTGCGAACAGTTGCCGATGCCCGCAAGCACGAAACCGCGCGCCTGCAAATGGCCGAGCACGGCGGCGGCCAATGGCTGCCCGTCGTACAGGGGGGCGAATGACACCTCGACATAGACATGCTCGACCACGGCAAGCAGCCGCTCCGCCCCCTCCAGCACCGCCAGTTCGCCGCCCTGCACGTCGAGCTTCAGCAGAACCGGCCCCTTGAGCGCTTCCGGCGCGATTTCGGAATCGAGCGTGCGCACCGGCACCGGAACGGTCGCCACCGCATCGGTGCCCGGCGCGAAGTTCAGCTGTCCCGGCCCGATCGGCAGCAATGAGGAGTTGTCCGCCCGGCGCGAGATGTGCAGGATTGCTTCGCCGTTGCCGGCTCCGGCCGCGCAACGGTGCACCCGCACCCTGGGATTGCCGGCGAACAGCCGGGACAGGACCGATGGCGAAGACGCGAGAGGTTCGAAGGCATGAACGGCCGCATCCGGCCGCAGCGCCGTCATCAACAGGGAGAACTGGCCGACATTTGCGCCGACGTCGATCACGGTCGCCACCTTCAACCCGTTCAGGGCTGGCAGGCTTTCCAGCGACGCCGCTACACCGAAGCGCAGGCCCCGGCGGAACTCCTGCCGACCCATCAGCCGCACCAGTTTCAAAATCCGTCGAAGCGCTCGTCTCAACGCGCTTAAGTCCATCCTATTACTCCTACTATGTCGTAAATATCGTATTGGCTGAAGGGCAGCGATATAAAAGGGATTGATGCATCGTCCTTAAGCGGAGCGTAATTGCACCGGATCAGGCGTTGGCAACTGGCTTCCAGTTGCAGAGGAGGAGATCGGCGAGGCGATTGGCGGGATAGTTCACCATGCGCTCCAGGACGTCGCGCAGGTAGGTGAATGGCTCGACGCCGTTGAGCTTGCAGGTCTCTACCAGCGAGGCGATCACCGCCCACCGCCGCCCCAGCCGCCATACGCGCGGAACGGCACGCCCTTCAGACTTGCCGGACCGGCTTGCAGCATCGGCGTCGGATGCAAGGATTGGCCTTTGGGAGCGTCCATCGAGGGCGCGCGCTATCACCTGCCCGTAGACGGAGGGAGCCGGAGAGCGTGACAACAATGGAAATGTCCCGGCTCATGAAAGCTACCGATTGCAAGGCCGCCGCGAAAAAGTATTAATGACCATCGCAGTCCGTTCGGTGCTTCAAAGGGAAAAGAGGCGTGGCCATGAGGTTTCCAGCACAGCTACTGGCCATCACCGTGGCCGCCGCCACCGTCGGGGTCTGCGCTCCGGTCCTGGCCCAGCAGGGGGCCCAGCAGGCTCAGGGCAATGCCGCCGCCCAGGGCGACGTCAATTCGCTTCCTCCCGCGCTGCGTGCGGCGGTGCTGAGCGGCAATCCCCAGCAGGTGACGCAGGCGCTCAACACCCTGTCCGCAGGAAATCCGCAGCGCAGCGCCGAACTGGCGCAGGCGGTGGTCACCGCGGCGGAGCGACTGCTCAGCGTCAACCCGCAGGCGGCCATCCAGGCGGCGGCTGCCGCGGTCGAGACGGTGCGCGCCACGACGGTCCAGTCCTCGGCGCCGCAGCAGACGGTCACCGTTCTGACCACCGCCGCGCGCATCTTCGTGACGCCGCAGGTCCAGGCCGTCGCCCCGGTCGTTGCCGCCAACGTCGCCGCGTCTGTCGTCGCGGCCTCCGCCACCATCAACAATCCGACGGTCACCGCCGCGGTGTGCGCCCAGGCCGTCACGGTCGCCGAGCGGGTCTTGCCGGTCGCCCCGGCACTCGCGGTGCAGCTTGCCAGCTCCGCCGTGCAGGCGGTCCAATCCCAGCAGGTGATGACCTCGGCGCCGGCCCAGACGATGAATGTGGTCACCGTCGCCGCCCGTGTCGCCGTTTCGCCGGACGCGCAGCGGGTCGCGCCCCAGACGGTCGCCGGCATCGCCGTCGCCGTGACGCAGACCGCGGCCAACCCGGTCGTCTATCAATCGTCGCCGCAGAGCGCCATCGCCGTCATGGCGAATGCCTACAGCGCCGCCACCTCGCAGACCGTGGTCGCCTCGGTGCCAAGCGTCGGCAGCACCGTGACCCAGGCGCTGAACCAAGCGAGCACGACCACGTCGCTGAGCGCCAGCAACCCGACCAACGCATCGCAGATCAACGACATTCTCAACCGCCAGCAGTCCACCACCAGGACGGCGACGGAAACCTCATCGGGTACGGCGCAGCAGAACACGCAGCAGACGACGACCAACACCACCAACACCAACACCAACACTACCAACGACACCCAGACCATCATTCCGTCGAACACGATCTTCACGTCGAGCCCGACCTGATCCTGGAACCATCCCCGCGCTTGCCATGATGAGCAGGGGGAACTCCGGCCGGCTTGCCGGCCAGGAGTTCCCCGCCGGTTCTCATGAGAAATGCCGTGTCGCCACGTCCGGCATGGTCGTTCCGGCACGACCGTCGGCATTGCCGGAACGGACTATTGCCATGCCGGGTGGTTTCCATCGCAAAATCTGAAAGTGATCGACCATCTGTCAGCGCGCGCTCGACGGCCTCAAGCGGTTGGTATCACGGGCGATCGGGGGACGAAAATCGCTTCAACCTGCACCCCCCGATCGGCAAATCAGAAGCGGCGCTCCAGAACCTTCACGATGTCGCCGGGCAGCAGCGGGGTCCGTTCCGTGGCACGGTATTCCTTCTGGCCGTCCTCAACCGGACGGACCAGGACGACCTCCCCCTGACGGGCGCGGTAATCATAGCCGCCGGCACGGGCGACCGCACTCAGAACGGTCATGCCGGTGGTGTAGGGGAATTCGCCGGGCTGCCGGACCTCGCCGAGCACGTAATAGGGACGGAAGGTCTGCACCTCCACCGCCACATTCGGCACCTGCATGTAATTGTCGCGCTTCAGCGCATCTTCAATGCGCGTGGACAGCACCTTGGCGGTGACGCCGCTCGCCGCGATGTTGCCGACCAGCGGCATGGCGATGTTGCCGGCCGGATCCACCGTGAAATCCCCCGACAGGTTGGCTTCATTGAACACGATGACGCGAACGCGGTTGCCGGGCTCCAGGCGGTAGCCGTCGGCCGGGTTCGCAATCTTGGTCGGGGCCGGCTCGCTCGGGAAATCGCCGACCGTCGACGAAAGGCTGCCGCAGCCGCTGAGCAGAAGCAGGGTCAACAGAGAGGCGCCAACGCGTCGGGAAACCAGATTCATATCGACAGACCCATAGAATCGAGCGGCGATCCCGATCGGTTCGGTTCGCCAACAATGCCGTACGAACAGCACAAAGCGATTAAAAGAGTTAATCCATCACCCAGGGCGATGCAACTGTAAATCAATGGTGCCGCCATATCCAAACTGGATGTCTATCCCGTAAGAAAACTATGTTGGGACGCAATCAAAAGAATCAAAAAGTGACAAGGCGCGAGATTTTTTGAACGAGACCCCTTTGCCGGGCAGGCAGCTTCACTTTTCCATATTTCCATGCCCGCCCCGGCCCCGCCTCGGGCATGAATGCACGGCGGCATGCCCCCAATCCAGACCGGTAAAGCCATTCCTCCGTCGTTTGCACAGAGAAGTCATAGGCAACCGGAACGCTGCCTGCCCGCAAGTGCAGCCGCAGAATTTCAGTCTCATGGGTGTGCGTATGACGGAGGGGCGGCTCAAAGTTGTTTAATGTGACAAGATTTCATCGCCTCTGGATTGCGGTCGGAAAAAATGTTACCCCCTATGGATATAGGCCACTCCATTTTTGATCAGACCCTTAACGGACCGTCGAGGATCCCCGCATATGACTGTCGCTTGGCCGCGTACCCGGCAACCGCTCAACAACCTGTTCCATGGCAAGGAAGAGACGATGCGGTCCGCTTCCGTCCGGGCACCGGCGATCAAGCCGCTGACAGCGGTATCGCTGGTTGCGCTTGCGGCGTTCTGGGCTTTGCCGGTACAGGCGCAAAGCATCAAGTCACAGGACAAGGCCGATCCTCGCCGTGCCCATTCCGCCAAGATCCTGCAGGAGCAGAATCCCCAGGAAAAGACCGGCGCCAAAGACGACGAAAAGCAGATCGACGATTCCTATCAGCCCAAGGGTATCGAACTCGGCTCCTTCCTGTTGCTGCCGCAGGTTGAAGTGAGCGAGGGCTACAACAGCAACATTTATGCCCGCTCACGCGACGTGAAATCGGATTTCATCACCCGGGTCACGCCGGAATTCCAGCTGCGCTCGCGCTTCGCCAATCATATGCTGAACATCTCGGCGCGGGCGGAGCAGTCGCTGTTCGCGACCCATACGGACGACAATCACCTGGACGCCTCGACCAATGTCACCGGGCGCTACGACTTCAGCCGGGAATGGGAAGCGAACGGTACGTTCGACGCCTATCAGGCCTATGAGGACCGCGGAAGCCCCGATGCCGTCAACGGCAAGTCGCCGACCCGGACCTACGGCTTCGGCGGACGCACCGGAACCAAATACCAGGTCGGCCGCTATACCTTCCTGGGCGAGCTGAACGGCACGCGGCGCCTGTTCGGCGACGTCGACACGTCCACCGGCACCACCATCGACAATTCCGACCGCGACCGGAACGAATTCGGGGCGTTGGCCCGCGGTTCCTACGAGATGTTCCCCGGCTACGCTGCCGTGACGCAGGTCGAGGTCAACCGGCGCCAGTATGACTCCAGCCGTGATCGCGCCGGTTACAACCGCTCCAGCAGCGGCTGGCGGGCTGAAACCGGTATCGGCGTCGACATCACCCAGCTGGTGCGCGGCGACTTCCTGGTCGGTTACCTGAAGCAGGATTACGAGGATTCGCGGTTCAAGGATCCGTCGGGTCTGGCACTGAAGTCGGTCCTCAACTGGACCCCGAGCCGCATGACCGTGGTGGCGCTCTCGCTGGAACGCTCGGTGCAGGAAACGACCACCTTCAACGCGTCCGGCATGATCCATACCGGCGCCAGCCTGCTGATCCGCCATGAGATGCAACGGAACATCATCCTGAGCGGCACGGCAAGCGTCTTCCAGGACGACTTCAAGGGCGCCAACCAGACGAACTGGACCTACGACACCCGCGCCCGTGTGGTGTATGCCCTGCAGCCGGAACTGTATGTCGGCGGAGAGCTCGGCTACCGCCGCCGCACCTCCGACAAGGCCGACGTGGGATTCAGCCAGGGGGTGGCGCTGCTGCGCATCGGCGCCCGCCTGTGATGCGAATGAGCCGCCGCGCCCTCAGGCGGCGGCCCGCTGGCAGCACTCTTCGATGAGAGCGGAAAAGCGGCTGCCGATGCGGTCGATGTCGAAGGCATCGGCGGCATAGGCAGCCTGCTCGTCGGCAAGGGACTTCCGCAGGGCGGCGTCCTGGCGCAGCCGCATGGCGGTGGCGATGAACCCCGTTTCGTCCGTCGGTTCCACGCACAACCCTGCCTGCCGGCTCCGGATCAGCCGGTGGGCGTGATTGCTTGCCGGAAGCGCCCCCAGGATGGGACGGTTCGAACAGAAATGGCTGTAGACCTTGGACGGCACCGACAATGCGCCGGCGAAGCTCTCCAGCACCACCACCGCGACATCGGCACTGGCCAGCACCTGCGACAGGCTTTCGAAAGGCTGGAAATCCAACAGGAGCAGATTGTCGAGCGCTTCGGCCTGCTTGACGCCCTCCAGCCAGCGGCGGCCGATGCCCTGGCTCACCACGACCACCCGGACCTCCGGGTCGTTGCGGAAGCTGCGGGCCAGGGCGGCCAGAAGTTCCGGGTTGTGCTTCATTCCCATCGTGCCGGCGCACAGAAAAACGAAGCGATCCGCCAAGCCATGAGCGCGGGACCAAGCGTTATCCTTGGGCAGGGGGCGGATTTCGCCCTGGGGCGCCCAGTTCTCCACCACGGCGCTGCGCGGATGGCGAACCCCGTACCGCGCAAGCACCGGCAGGAAATCATCGGAGATGACCACCAGACCGGCTGAGTCCCGCATCGTGCCGAATTCCACCCGCTCCAGGAAGCGGCAGGCCGCCCAGCGCAGCGGCGCCGGCTTGCCTTTCAGGATTTCGGCGGCGCCGATCGAGAAGATGTCCTGGACCCAGCACAGCAGAGGCAGGTTCCGCTTCCGCAGTGCCTTCAGCAGCGCGGACTGCACGGCCGGCGGCGTGTTGGTGGACAACACCACGTCGGGGTGGAACGCGGTGGTTCGCGCGCCCAGCCTGGCGCCATAGTCCATCTCCTGCCACCAGCGCCGCAGCAGCGCATATTTCGGCAGGGGCCGGCCGGTGCTCACCGCCTCGAGCCGCAGCCCGGCCGGATCCCCGGCGGATTGCGCCAGACGGCCGCGCGGTGCCTCGACATCGGCGGAATAAAGGTAAAGCACCTCATGACCCTGGCCGGCCAGCCAGCGTGCGAGCTGGATCGGAAAGGAATAGCCGCCGTAATCATGCAGGACGATGCGACGTCGCGCGCCCGTGTCGACTGGCGGAACCGGGGGGGCCGGCAGGGGAGCCGGCAGGGGAGCCGGCAGGGGCGGTGCGAGGACGAGCCCGTCGTTCATGAATCTACCGCAAACCTTCGGGTGAACTTCGCCTGCGACTGGCGAAACGCTCGGCAGCTATTCCGAGATAATCCGTTTACCCGTTTCTTTTACACGAAAGCTATGCATCGTGCTGCAACCATGTTAAGACCGCAGCCACAGCAATGAATGGAATCGGGCCGCTGGCGAATGTCCTTCTTCGCCTCATCGGATGATGCAAAGCCGGACATCCACAGCCCGGGATTTCCGGGGCGGGAATTTCCGGACCAGAAGATCCAGGGGCCGCAGCCGGTATTGGTGCAGTTCGGCTGCGGCTGGTCGGTGTCGGAAAACTGGCACAACTTCGATGCATCTCCGACGCTCCGGTTCGAGCGCCTGCCCCTCGTCGGCCGCTTCTGTTTCAAGAATGCGGAGCGCTTTCCAGCTCTGGCCCGCTACGGCGACATCGTGAAAGGCTTGCCCTTCGCCCCAGGGTCCGTCGACTGCGTCTATGCCAGCCATGTTCTGGAGCATCTGTCCCATCGCGATTGCCTGACGGCTTTGCGCAACACACGGCGGATGCTGAAGCCGGGCGGGGTGTTCCGTCTGATCGTGCCCGATCTGTCCTGGCGGGTCGATGCCTATGTCAGGGCGCGCGGGGCCGGCATGCCCCAAGCTTCGGTCGCGCTGATGCGCTCCACGATGCTGGGCATCGAGGAGGAGGAGCGTGGACCGTTCGGGATGCTGAAGCGGCTGCTGGGCCGCAGCCGGCATCTGTGGATGTGGGATGAAGGCGCTTTGGTCGAGGCACTGGCGAGCGCCGGATTCCGGTCGGTGCGGCGGTGCCGGTTCGGTGATGCCAGCCATCCCGCCTTCGCCGAACTGGAGAATGAAGGCCGCTTCTTTGAGGACGGCAACCCCGAATTGGCCTTGGAAGCCATAGCCTAGCCCCCTGCGGGAGCGAGCCCGGAGGAACGTTGCTTGGAGCCGTGCGGGGGAACACGGCCCGGGAAAACATGTCCTGGAGGCAGGCAGCCGGGAAGACCGCGGAGATGTCGAAAGGAAAGACGGGAAATGCATGAAGGTGCACGCCGGGTTCTGACCGGTCTGGGGCTCACCGTCATCCTGGGTTATCCATTGTTGTTCTACGTCCACAAGTTCCAGGTGCCCTGGCTGGGAGGCGGCAATGACTTCCGCAGCTATCATGCCATGGTTTTGGACCCGCTGAATTTCGGTGCGGTGCGTGCGCCATTCGCCATGCGGCAGCTGACCTCCGTCATCGCCCATGTCATCCTGAAGTCGGGATTCGTATTCTCAAACGACATTGCCTTCGATCATTTTTCCGTTTTCGAAGGGGTGTCCTATCGCGCAGACGTCTTCTTTTCTTTGCTTCTGGCGAACTTCCTTGGGCTGGTTGCCGCCGGCGGGTTCGTTTACGCCACCGTGGCGCGGGCCACCATGGAGCGGAATTCTGCGGGCCGAACCGACGGACTGGCGCTGGATGGAGTGTCGCTGCCGGGAGTGTCGGCGGTGGGCCTAACAGTGTGCGGAAAAAGTCTCGTTGGAGGCCAAGAGCTACAATATGCGGTGTTCGCCTTTGTGGGTCGGCCACAACATAAAGGCCCCCTACCTCCTTTGCCCGACTTTTTCCGCAGCCTGCTAATGCTGCTCTCGGGACCGTTGATGTTCCATGTGGTCGTCCCGTTGACGGAGGGGTGGAGCTGGTTCCTCGTCGCCGCTGGTGTTTATTTCTACCGGGCGAACGGGCGGAGTGCCTACGCGGCCCTGCTGGTTCTGCCGGCGGCGGTGTTCCAGCGGGAATTGGTGCCGCCGATCTTCGCCGTCCTCGCCGGGGCAGAGCTGCTGTCGCGCCGCCGCGACCTTGCGCCGCCGCGACGGCGTTTTCTGACCGCGCTTCTGGCCGCATCCGTCGCCGCGATGGCGGCCTATTTTGTTCTGCGCGCCTCTGTCCTTCCGGTTCCCCGCACCGACCTGCAGCAGATCTCCCCGACCCGATGGCCCGGCATACTGGCGGCTCGCATCGCCAACCCGGCGGTGATGGCGAAGTTTGCCCGGGTTCTGGTGAAGATGAACCTGATGCTGCTGTGGGGCGGTGTTGCGCTGCTGTCCCTGCGCCGGGGCCTGGCTGGCTGGGACCGCCATATCCTTGGCGTCATCGCCGCACTGGCGGCGCTGATCGCACTGGTGAGCATCATGGTGGGGGCGGATGCCGCCGCCGACCGCTATCTGGGCCTGCTGACGCCGCTGCTCATCGTCTCCCTCTTCGATCTGTTGGCCGGGAAAGGGCAGGGCGCGTCGATCCGATCCGGAACCGGGCCGGTGTGACCGGGACCCGGGTGCGGCTTTCGCGTCGTTTGCGCCCCGGCAGCCCTTTGGAAGCGGTTCGGAGAGACGGCAAGGGTGGCTGCACAAACGGCACCGCTTGCGCTATAACCGGGAACAACAACCCTCGGAACAGAGATGAGTCCCCCGATGCGTGCCCAGTCCCGCCCCACCCGTATCGCCGCCCGGACTGCCGCCGTTGCGGTGCTTGCGCTGTCCACCACGCTGGCCGGCTGCCAGACCGGGTCGATGGGCAACAAGGAAGGGTTCGGCACCGTCGGCGGCGCCATCGCCGGCGGCCTGATCGGGTCGCGCTTCGGCGGCGGCTCGGGCAAGCTGGTGGCGGTCGGCATCGGCACGCTCTTGGGCGCCTTCGCCGGCCGGGAACTCGGCGCCTCGCTCGACCGCGCCGACCAGGCCTATGCCGACCGCGCCGCGGTCCAGGCCTACAGCGCCCCCCTTGGCCAGCGGATCACCTGGAACAACCCGCAGTCCGGCAACCAGGGCGTCATCGTGCCGGTCAAGGACGGCTATGACGGTTCCGGCGCCTATTGCCGCGAGTTCCAGCAGACCATCGTCGTCGGCGGCCGCACCGAACAGGCCTTCGGCACCGCCTGCCGCCAGCCCGACGGGGCGTGGAAGATCGTGGGGTAGGGGAGACATCGGCTGCCGTTGCAGGGGGGAGGTGATGGGTTCACCGACGGGATACCTTGATCGTTTCTCCTGTCTGGAGCGGCGGATGCGTTCCGTCACCACGAGGGCAGAGCATAATTCATAGCCCCTTAACCCTGCTCACATTACGGTGGAATCAGGGGAAAAATTGGCCAAGCAGGTTCAGATCAAACCCCCACGCAACGCACCTGCGATGGGTATTAAGGAGTGAACACGTGACGGAAACGTCGAACCGCCTGATGGGCGGAGAGCTTGGCCTGTACCGTGATATGCTTCGGATTCGCCTTGTCGAAGATGCAATTGCCACTCATTACAGTGCTCAGGAGATGCGCTGCCCTGTCCATTTGTCGATTGGACAGGAGGCCGCTGCGGTCGGTGTGTGCCGGGCCTTGAAAGGCGGCGATCGTGTTTTCAGCACTCATCGCTCTCACGCTCATTATTTGGCGATGAATGGGGATCTTTGCGCCATGATTGCGGAAATGTATGGAAAAGCCACAGGCTGCGTTGGGGGACGCGGCGGCTCCATGCATCTTCAGGCCCCTGATCAGGGTCTGATCGCCAGCATTCCGATTGTCGGCGGGTCGATCCCCCTGGCCACCGGCACCGCATTGGCCGATCACATCGACAAGAACAGCCGGGTCAGTGTGGCGTTCTTCGGCGATGCCACCCTGGAAGAGGGGGTGTTTCACGAAAGCGCCAATTTTGCGGTGCTGCGTGCGCTGCCGGTCCTGTTCGTGTGCGAAAACAATCTCTACTCCGTCTACACGCCTCTGCATCAGCGCCAGCCGGATCGGCCGCTGGCCAATGTCGGCATCGCTCATGGCATGCCAGCCGAAACCGTCGACGGCAATGACGTCGAAGCGGTCCTGTCGGCAGCCACACGAGCGGCCGAGCGCGCACGCGCCGGCCAAGGCCCAACCCTTCTCATCCTCAACACCTATCGCTGGCGCGAGCATTGCGGCCCGAACTTCGACAACCATCTGGGGTATCGCACGGAAGCTGAATATCTGGCATGGCGCGAGCGGTGCCCGTTGCAGCGGATGCGCGCCGCATTGACCGAACGCGGTCTTCTGATACCGGAAGCGGACACGGCGATGGCGGAGGCGATCGCCGCCGACATCGAGGCAACCTTCGACGCAGCCCGAAGCGCGCCGCTGCCCGATCCGGCGACGGTCGCCCATCATGTCTACGCCTGATTCCAAGGATGTTCGGAGCATGAGCGAGCGGACCATCAGCTACGCCGAAGCGGTGCGGGAGGCTTTGATCGAATCGGCCCTGCGCGACCCGTCGGTGATCTTCCTCGCCGAAGGCGTGGCCGACCCTTCCTCGGTCTACGGGACGACGAAGGGCATCGCCGAGCGTTGCGGCGCGGCCCGCGTCGTCGAGATGCCGGTGGCGGAGAACGCCCTGACCGGCGTTGCCGTCGGCGCGGCCATCGCCGGCAAGCGCCCGGTGATCAGCTTCCATCGGGTCGAGTTCGCCCTGCTTGCCATGGAGCAGTTGGTCAACAACGCCGCCAAGGCCCATTACATCAGCAACGGCCGCCACCGTGTGCCGCTGGTCATCCGTATGGTGATCGGCCGCGGCTGGGGCCAGGGGCCGGAACACTCCCAAAGCCTGGAGGCGATGTTCGCCCATTTTCCGGGCCTGAAGGTGGTGATGCCGGCCTTCCCGCGCGACGCCAAGGCGTTGCTTGCCGGAGCCATCGCCGACGACAACCCGGTGGTGGTGATCGAGCATCGCTGGTGCCATTACGCCACCGGCCATGTGCCTGAAGGCTATCTGGCCGAACCCCTGGACGGGCCGCGGCTGGTCCGGGACGGCGACGACGTCACCATCGTCGCCACCTCCTACATGACGCTGGAGGCGGTGCGCGCCGCCGAGGCCCTTGCGGCGGTCGGATGTTCGGCCGCGGTGGTCGACCTGCGGGTGCTGCGGCCGCTCGATCCTGCGGCGATCTTCGCATCGGTGGAGCGCACCGGCCGTCTGCTGACCGTCGACACCGGCTGGTGGCGCTACGGCGTCGGTGGCGAAGTGGTGGCCGAGGTGGCATCGCACCGCTTCTCGTCCCTGCGGGCCGCACCGGTGCGCCTTGGCCTGCCCGAACATCCGGTTCCAAGCTCCCGCGGGCTGGTGCCCGGCGTCTATCCCGATGCTTCCCGGATCGTCCGGGAGGCGGGAGGCATGGCCGGCCTGCCGCCCGAACGCATCGCGCAAGCCGTCCACCAGATCGCCGCCGCCCGCGGCGACCTGCCTGTGGATGTCCCCGACCCGTTCTTCAAAGGTCCCTTCTGACCACCGCTCCATAAGGAAAGCCGAGGCTCATGCACGTCCGCTATTCCCCGCTCGCCCAGCAGTTCGCCGATCCGGAGGAGATCTTTGCCGAACTGCGCGAGCTGGTCCGCTCGGGCGATTTCACGCTGGGCAAGCCGGTGGCCGAATTCGAGGCCATGTTCGCCGAGACGGTGGGCGTGCGCCACGCCATCGGCGTCGGATCCGGCACGGACGCGCTCAAGCTGCCGCTGAAGGCGCTGGGACTTGGGCCGGGCGACGAGGTCGTCACCTGCGCCAACACCTTCTGGGCCACGGTCGGGGCCATCGCCGAGGTTGGCGCCAAACCGGTCTTCATCGACTGCGACGACGGCTTCGGCATGGATCTGGACCATCTGGAGGCGGCGATCACGCCGCGCACCAAGGCGATCATGCCGGTCCACCTGACCGGCGACGTGCTGGATATGCCCCGGCTGATGGCGATCGCCGACCGTCACGGGTTGCCGGTGGTCGAGGATGGCTGCCAAAGCCTGCTGGGCGAGATCGACGGGAAGCGCGCCGGCACCTTCGGGATCGCCGCCGGCTTTTCCATGCACCCGCTGAAGATCATCAATGTCTGGGGTGATGCCGGCATCGTCGTCACCAACGACGACGAGATGAACCGGAAGCTGCGGCTGCTGCGCAATCACGGCCTGCGCAACCGGGACGAAATGGAGATCCTCGGCTACAATTCGAGGCTCGATTCGGTGCAGGCGGTGGTCGGCAAATGGATCGTCCGCCAGCTTCCCGACATCGCACGCAAGCGCGCCGAGGCCGCCGCCTATTACGATGCCGGCTTCGCCGATTTGCCCGGCGTGCGCATGCCGTCGCGCAATCCCCGCACACGCAACGTCTATCTGCTCTACATCCTGTTCGCGGAACGGCGGGACGAACTGCTGGCCCATTGCATCGCCAACGGCGTCGAGGCCAAGGTGCACTACCCGATTCCGGTCTACCGGCAGAAGGCGCTGGAATTCCTGGGCCACCGCGAAGGCGATTTTCCCGTGACCGACCGCCATGCCCGCGAGGTCATCACCGTTCCGGTCGACCAGCATCTGTCCCGCGCCGAGCAGGACCACGTCATCGCCACTATCCGCAATTTCTATCGCCAGGCCTGATCCCATGACTGCTGTGAAAGTCCCGTTCATCGACCTGCGCCAGCGTTTCGAGGAAGAGAAGACCGAACTTCTCGCCTGCGTGGAGCGTGTGCTGTCCCTGGGCCATTTCGTCCTGACCCAGGAGGTGGACGAGTTCGAACGGCAGGCCGCCGCCTATGCCGGGGCCAGGCACTGCATCGGCCTGAATTCCGGCACCGATGCGCTGATGATGGCGCTCTGGGCGCTCGGCATCGGCCGGGGGGACGAGGTCATCACGACCCCGGTGTCCTTCGTCGCCACCACCGGTTCCATCGTCCACGTCGGCGCCACCCCGGTCTATGCCGACATCGGCGACGATATGAACATCGACCCTGCCCAGATCGAGCGCCGTATCACCCCGCGCACCAAGGCGATCATGCCCGTCCATTGGAGCGGCCGCATCGCCGATATGGACGCCATCATGGACATCGCCCGGCGACACGGCCTGGTGGTGATCGAAGACGCCGCCCAGACCATGGGCGCCCGCTACAAGGGCAAGCATGGCGGGACCTTCGGTGCGGCCGGTGCCTTTTCGGCCCACCCGCTGAAGAACCTCAACGCGCTGGGTGACGGCGGCTTCCTGATGACCGACGACGACGAGATCGCCCGCAAGGTGCGGCTCTACCGCACGCACGGCCTCCAGGACCGCGACAACTGCGTTCTCTACGGCGTGAACTCCCGCCTCGATTCGCTGAATGCGGAGGTTCTGAAGTTCCGGTTGGAGCGGCTGGACGGCATCCTGGAGCGGCGCCGGCGCAACGTCGAGCTTTACCGCAGCCTGATCAAGCAGGGGCCGGTCCGGATTTTCGCCGACAAGCCGTACGAGGAAAACGCCCACGTCATGTTCCTGCTCCAGGCGGAGAACCGCGACGGGCTGAAGCAGCACCTGGCCGACCATGGAATCGAAAGCCTGGTCTATTACGGCCGTCCGCTCCACCTGCACAAGGCCGCCGAAAAGCTGGGCTACAAGGCCGGCGATTTCCCGGTGGCGGAGGCCCATTGCGACCGCGTGCTGGCCCTGCCGCACCATCAGCATCTGGGCGAGGACCAGATCGCCTATGTGGCGGAAACGGTGAACCGCTTCTATGGGAACTGAATCCGGAACTGTCCTGGTCGTGGCGCCGCACGGGTTGGACGAGGTCCTGGGCTGTGGCGGCACCATGGCGCGGCTGGCTGCTGCTGGCCGCCGGGTGGAGGTGCTGGTGCTGTTCGGCGACGGCCAGGGGGCCGATGCGGCGATCCGCGCTGCCGGACCGCGGGCCGCCGCCATTCTCGGCACCTATCCCCCACGCTATGCCGGCTTTCCGGAAAACCGTAGCGACACCCTTCCGCTTCTGCAGGTCGTCGGTGCCGTGGAGCGCGCGGTGGCGGAACTGCTGCCGTCCGAGGTCTATGTCAGCCATGGCGGCAACCTGAACATCGACCATCAGACCGCCTTCCGGGCCGTCGCCACAGCCTTGCGGCCGGTGCCCGGCAGCCCAGTGCGCCGGCTCTTCAGCTACGAGATTCCCTCAAGCACCGACTGGGCGCCTCCCGGCTTTGGGGAGGCTTTCCGACCGGCCCGCTTCGTCGGGATCGCCGACACACTCGCCCGCAAACTGGCGGCACTCGATGCCTACGGCCCGGTGACGCGCCCTTGGCCGCACGCCCGGTCGCGCGAGGCGGTGGAGGCACTCGCCCGCCATCGCGGCGCCACGGTCGGGCTGGAGGCCGCGGAGGCTTTTGCGCTGCTGCGCGACATTGTGGGGCCGTAGTCGAAGCTTCCTCGGGCAACAGTCGTTTATGGCGAATTAAGGATTTGTTCGGGATGCCATTTTAGTGTTCAAAACACAGGACGTTTGCCGAACCAGCATGAATTTCGGCTTGAGAATTGCCACCCGTTGGGGAAGGAACCGCATCGGGTGTTGGATAAAGAAGGTGCCGGGGGAATGTTGCACGCGAACCAGTTCTTTGCCGAGGTCCGTGAAACGGCCGAGCGGATCGACCATGCCGCGATCGAGCGGATGGCGGCTGCGCTTGCCGCGTTGCGCGAACGGGGCGGGCGGTTGTTTCTGGTCGGGGTCGGCGGCAGCGCCGCGAATTGCTCCCACGCGGTCAACGACTTCCGCAAGCTGTGTCGGATCGACGCCCTGGCCGCGACCGACAATGTTTCCGAACTGACTGCGCGCACCAACGACGAGGGCTGGGAAACCGTCTTCTCCGAGTGGATGGGGGTCAGCCGCGCCGATGCGCGCGACGCCCTGTTCGTCCTGTCGGTCGGCGGTGGCGACGCCGAGCGCGGCATCAGCGTCAACATCGTCCGTGCGGTCGACGAGGCCAAGCGCCGCGGCATGACGGTGTTCGGCATCGTCGGCCGGGCGACCGGCCACACCGCCCGCACCGGCGATCACGTCATCGTCGTGCCGGAGGTCAATCCGGCCCATGTCACGCCTCTGTCGGAAGCGTTCCAGGCCGTGGTCTGGCATTGCCTGGTGTCTCATCCGGCACTCCAAGCCTATGGGACCAAGTGGGAGGGAACCGTCGCCGGGCAGCAGGCCGCGCCATGAGTCAGGCCGCCGTCTTTCTCGACCGGGACGGGGTGATCAACCGCGCAGTCGTACGCAACGGCAAGCCTTATCCGCCTGCCGATCTTGAGTCCTTCGAGATCCTGCCCGGCGTGCCGAAGGCGCTTGCCGACCTGAAGGCGGCCGGGTTCCGGCTGATCGTCGTCACCAACCAGCCCGACGTGGCCCGCGGCACGCAGGACCTCGCGGTGGTGGAGGCGATGCACGAACGGCTGCGCACCGAACTGCCGCTCGACGCCATCGAGATGTGCTGCGACGAATCGTCCGGCCGCTACAAGCCGCGCCCTGGCATGCTGCTGGATGCCGCCCGTACCCGGGACATCGATCTCGCATCCAGCGTGATGGTCGGCGACCGATGGCGCGACGTCGATTGCGGCAAGACCGCCGGCTGCTTCACCGTCTTTATCGACCGCGGCTATACCGAACCCCTGCGCGCACGGCCGGACGCCGTGTGCGACGGGTTGCCGGCTGCCGCCGACCTCATCCTCAACCGTTTTTCTCCTTCGACTTCCACACGGGTGCTGCCATGACCGCGATGAACAACCTCACCATCAAGATCTTCGCGGATGGAGCGGACCTTTCGGGAATGCTGGCCATGGCGGCAAAGCCGTGGATCCAGGGCTTCACCACCAACCCGACGCTGATGCGCAAGGCCGGGGTGACCGACTACAAGGCCTTCGCCCGCCAGGTGTTGGACGCCATCACCGACCGCCCGGTGTCGTTCGAGGTGTTTGCCGACGATCTGCCCACCATGGAGGCCCAGGCCCGCGAGATCGCGTCCTGGGGGGCCAACGTCTATGTGAAGGTGCCGGTGACCAACACCAAGGGAGCCTTCACCGGTCCGATCCTGACGCGTCTGTCGGGTGCGGGGATCAAGCTGAACGTGACGGCGCTGATGACCGCCGCGCAGGTGCGTATGGTCGCCGAAGCGTTGGTTCCCGGCACTCCGGCGGTGATCAGCGTCTTCGCCGGCCGCATCGCCGACACCGGCGTCGATCCGGTCACGGTGATGTCGGGCTGCGTTGCCGATCTCGCCGACCGGCCGGAACTGGAATTGCTGTGGGCCAGCCCGCGCGAACTGCTAAACCTGATTCAGGCCGATGCCATCGGCTGCCACATCATCACCATGACCAACGATCTTCTGGGAAAATTGCCATTGCTCGGCAAGGACCATAACCAGTACTCGCTGGAAACGGTTGAGATGTTCCATCGGGATGCGACCGCCGCCGGCTACGACATTCCGGTCGCCCAGCCGGTCGTGGTGGCCTGATCGCGCCACCTCCGTGCCAATGGCCCGAACGACACTTCGAAAAGTTCCGAACAAGGAAGCAGAGCCATGAACCGCAACGTCCTGATCACCGGGGGCGCCGGCTATGTCGGCAGCCTTCTGACGCCGCAGCTGCTGGCCGCCGGGTACAACGTCACCGTTTACGACATCATGTATTTCGGCTGCGCCATCGAGCCGCACCCGCGGCTGCGCGTGATCAAGGGGGACATCCGCGACACCGCGGCGCTGCGGGATGCCTTCTGGGGCGTCGATACGGTAATCCATCTGGCCTGCATCTCCAACGATCCCAGCTTCGAGCTGGACGAGGGGCTGAGCACCTCGATCAACTACGACTGCTTCGAGCCGATGGTGGTCGCCGCCAAGGAGCGCGGCGTCCGACGTTTCATCTACGCCTCCTCCAGCTCGGTCTACGGCGTCTCCGAGGCGCCGGACGTGACGGAGGACCATCCGCTGGTCCCGCTCACCCTCTACAACAAGTACAAGGGGATGTGCGAGCCGCTGCTGTTCAAGCACCAGTCGGACGACTTCACCTGCGTGACGATCCGGCCGGCCACGCTGTGCGGCTATGCTCCGCGCACCCGGCTCGACCTGTCGGTCAACATCCTGACCAACCACGCTGTCAACAACGGCAGGATCACTGTGTTTGGCGGCAGCCAGCTGCGCCCGAACCTGCATGTCCAGGACATGTGCGATCTTTATGAGACGCTGCTGGAACTGCCGGCCGACAAGATCGCCGGCCAGACCTTCAACTGCGGTTTCGAGAACAAGTCGATCATGGACATCGCGCACACCGTGCGGGAGGTGGTGGCACAGGAGTTCCCCGACCGCGGCCCGATCGACATCGTCACCACGCCGACCGACGACATCCGCTCCTACCACATCAACTCCGAAAAGATTACCCGGCTCATCGGCTTCAAGCCCAAGCGCGGGATCGAGGATGCGGTGCGCGATCTGTGCCGGGCCTTCCGCGAGGGGCGCCTGCCGGACAGCATGACCGACGAGCGCTATTTCAACGTCAAGACGCTGAAGAGCGACAAGGCCGCATGAGCATCCCCGACATCTCTTCGGCCAGCCGGAACAAACCCCTTGCGGTGGTGACCGGCGGGGCCGGCTTCATCGGCAGCCACATGGTCGACCGGCTGGTCGGGCGCGGTTTCCGCGTTCATGTCGTCGACAACATGAGCGGCGGCCGCGCCGCCAATCTGGCACAACATGCCGCCAACCCCGACGTGGTGGTGGCCGAACGCGACATCCGCAGCCTGCAGCCGGACGATCCGCTGTTCGCCGGCGCGCGCTTCGTCTTCCACTTTGCCGGGATCGGCGACATCGTGCCCTCGATCGAACGGCCGGCGGAATACATGTCGGTCAATGTCCAGGGCACCGTGGCCGTTCTGGAGGCCGCCCGCGCCGCAGGGGTGGAGAAGCTGGTCTACGCCGCCTCGTCCTCCTGCTATGGGCTGGCTGCGACGCCGACGCGCGAGGATCACCCGATCGATCCGCAATATCCCTACGCGCTCAGCAAATACATGGGCGAGCAGGCCTGCTTCCACTGGCACCGGGTCTATGGGCTGCCGGTCAACGCCATCCGCATCTTCAACGCCTATGGCACGCGCTCGCGCACATCGGGGGCCTACGGCGCGGTGTTCGGGGTCTTCCTGCGCCAGAAGCTGGCCGGCAAGCCGCTGACGGTGGTCGGCGACGGACGGCAGAGCCGCGATTTCATCTATGTCACCGACGTGGCGGAAGCCTTCTATGCGGCGGCGGACACCACGCGCCAGGGGGAGTTCTGGAACGTCGGGGCCGGCAATCCGCAGCCGGTGAACCGGCTGGTCGAGTTGATCGGCGGCGAGGTCATCCACATTCCAAAGCGTCCGGGCGAGCCGGACTGCACCTTCGCCGACATCGGCAGGATCACGCGCGAACTGGGGTGGAAGCCGCAGGTTTCCTTCGAGGACGGGGTCGCTCAAGTGATGGCCAACATCGATTATTGGCGCGAGGCACCACTGTGGGATCCCACCTCGATCGCCGCCGCGACCAAGACCTGGTTCGAGATGCTGGAACGGGGGCAGCCATGATGCAGGAACACACCAATTTCGCCTTCCGGCACAAGGTGAAGACCCCGGCCGAGGTGCGCGAGCTGATCGGCCCCCGCCCGCGCGACCGCAAGGTCATCATGTGCCACGGCGTCTTCGACATCGTGCATCCGGGCCATCTGCGGCATCTGATCTACGCCAAGTCCAAGGGCGACGTCCTGGTGGTCAGCATCACCGCCGACAAGCACATCACCAAGGGCAATACCCGGCCCTATGTGCCGGAGGAACTGCGCGCCATCAATCTGGCCGCCTTCGAAATGGTCGATTACGTGGTCATCGACCAGGACGCGACCCCCATCGCCAACATCGGCATCATCCAGCCCGACTATTTCGCCAAGGGCTACGAGTATGTGAAGGCGGGCCTGCACCCCAAGACGGCGGGCGAAGTGGCGGCACTGGAGAGCTACGGCGGCGAGGTGCTGTTCACGCCGGGCGACATCGTCTACTCCTCGACCCAGCTGATCGAACTGGCGCCGCCGGCCATCGGCTGCGAAAAGCTGCTGATGCTGATGGAGGGCGAAGGCATCGGCTTCGCCGACCTGCGGGATGCGCTGTCGCGGCTGGAGGGAAAGACGGTGCATGTCGTCGGCGACACCATCGTCGACAGCTACACCCAGTGCAGCATGATCGGCGGCATGACCAAGACGCCGACCATGAGCGTGCGCTATGAAGAGCGGCAGGACTATACCGGCGGCGCCGCCGTCGTCGCCAAGCATCTGCGCGCGGCCGGTGCCGAGGTCACCTTCTCCACGGTCATGGGCGACGACGCCCTGCGCGATCATGTGCTGAAGGACCTGCAGGAGCAGGGCATCCGCTGCCTGCCGGTGATTGATCCTACCCGGCCGACTACGAACAAGAACGCCATCGTCGTCGGCGGCTACCGCCTGCTGAAGATCGACACGCTCGACAACCGGTCGATCTCCGAACGGATCCTGCGCGAGTTGACCGCCAACCTGCGCGACACGCCGGCCGACGGGGTGATCTTCAGCGATTTCCGCCACGGCATCTTCAACCGCACGACCATTCCCGAACTGACCGCGGCCATCCCCGCCAATTGTTTCCGGGTGGCCGACAGCCAGGTCGCCAGCCGCTGGGGCAACATTCTGGAATTCCAGGATTTCGACCTGATCACCCCGAACGAGCGCGAGGCGCGCTTTGCGCTGGGCGACCAGGATTCCACCATCCGTCCCTTGGGCAGCGAACTGTACGCGCGGGCGCACTGCAAGACGCTGATGCTGAAGATGGGCGACCGCGGGATGATCACCTTCCGCAATGCCAGCCCGGAAACCCGCAACTTCTTCACGCTGGAAAGCTTCGCCGACCAGGCCGTCGATCCGGTCGGCGCCGGCGACGCGCTGCTGGCCTACGCCACGCTGGCGCTGATGGCCACCGGCAACGAGGCCATCGCCAGCATCCTCGGCGCCTTCGCCGCCAGCGTGGAATGCGAACTGGACGGCAACATCCCGGTCACGCCGCAGGCCGTCTCGCGCAAGATCGATTCGGTCGAACGCGAGATCCAGTACCGATGAGCGGCGGCATGAGGGTCGTCGTCGTCGGGCTGGGTATCCAGGGGACCAAGCGGTTGCGGGTGGCCGGCGGGGATGTGGTCGCCACCGTCGATCCCATCCATCCCGATGCGGGATTCCGTGATCTGTGCGACGTGCCGCTCGACGCCTACGATGCGGCGCTGGTCTGCACGCCCGACGGCGTGAAGACGGGGCTGCTGACCCACCTGCTCGGCAATGGCAAGCATGTGCTGGTCGAAAAACCGCTGATCGACGAAGGCGGTTCGGCCCCCCTGCGGAAGTTGGCCGATCTGGCGCGGGCGAACGGTGCCGTCTGTTACACCGCCTACAATCACCGCTTCGAGCCACATTTCGTGCGCATGAAGCGGCTGCTGGACAGCGGGGCGCTGGGGCGGGTCTATCGGTGCCGGATGTTCTACGGCAACGGCACCGCACGTGACGTGCGCAATTCCGCCTGGCGCGACCGCGATCCCGGCGTGCTGCCGGATCTGGGATCGCATCTGCTCGACACCGTGCTGTACTGGTTCGGCCATTCCGATCTGCCGTTGCATGTCGTTTCCTGCAACCGTTTCGAAAACCGGGCCTTCGACCATGTGGTGATCGGTGCCTCCGCAGCCGATGACCGCCCCGAGCTGGAACTGGAGATGACTCTCCTGTCCTGGCGCAATCACTTCACCTGCGACATCTTTGCGGAAAGCGGTTC
Source organism: uncultured Azospirillum sp. (assembly GCA_965650625.1). Taxonomy (GTDB): domain Bacteria; phylum Pseudomonadota; class Alphaproteobacteria; order Azospirillales; family Azospirillaceae; genus Azospirillum. Next base: position 36,774 of record CBFGPE010000032.1, read on the forward strand.
GGCGCACATCGAGTCCCTGTGCAAATGGGGACCGAGCAGCTTCACCCACCGACGCCGGAAGCTGCCGAGCGGACGGCCGGACGAGGAAACGACCGTGCTGGTCCAACCCGATCCGACCTGGGAGGAGGAGTACGCGCATTTCAAGGCGCTGTGCGCCGCCGCTGGCAGCGGACAGCAAGGCGCGGGCGGCAACATCGACAACGATCTGTGGCTCGCCGGCCAACTCGACGCCCTGGCGGCCATGGCCCTGCGGATGAATCCAGCATGACCCTTCCAGTCGTCGGCTTTGCCGGGATGACCCATCTCGGCATCAATTCCGCCGCAGCATCCGCCGCCCGCGGCTTCGCCACCATCGGCTTCGATCCGGCCCCCGGCCTTGCCGCAGCTCTCGCCCGTGCCGAATTGCCGGTGTTGGAACCCGGCCTGCCGGAGCTGTTCGCCGAGCATGCCGACCGTCTGCAGTTCACCGCGGATCCGGCGGATCTGGCACGGTGCGATGTCGTCTACATCGCCTGCGACGTGCCGACCGACGATGCCGGCGGCAGCGACCTGACACCGGTCCGCGGCCTGATCGCCACGGTGGCGCCGGCCCTGCGTCCGGACGCGGTTCTCGTCGTGCTGTGCCAGGTGCCGCCCGGCTTCACCCGCAAACTTGCCGCCGAGCTCGAGGCCAGCCTTGGCCGGCCAGCTGCAAGCCTGCTCTATCAGGTCGAGACGCTGATCTTCGGCCGCGCGGTGGAGCGCGCGCTGTATCCCGAACGCGTCATCATCGGTGCCGACAACCCGGCCAAGCCGTTGCCCGCGGCCTTCGCGACCTTCCTCGGCGCCTTCGGCTGCCCGATCCTGCCGATGCGCTACGAGAGCGCGGAGCTGGCCAAAATCTCGATCAACATGTGTCTGGTCGCCATGGTCAGCACTGCCAACACGCTGGCGGAACTGTGCGAGCGGATCGGCGCCGACTGGTCCGAGATCGCCCCGTCCTTGAAGCTCGACCGGCGGATCGGACCACATGCCTATCTGCAGCCCGGATTGGGCATCGCCGGCGGCAATCTGGAGCGCGATCTCGCCACCGTCTGTCGGCTGGCCGACGCCCATGGCAGCGACGCCGGCATGGTGCGCAGCTGGATCGCCAACAGCCGCCATCGCCGCGACTGGGCCTTGCGCACCGTCCATGAACGGGTGGTGGCGCATGTTGCCGATCCCGTCTTCGCGGTGTGGGGACTGGCGTACAAGCAGGATACGCATTCCACCAAGAACTCGCCCTCGCTGGCGCTGCTGAGCGGGCTAGGGCCCTATGCCGTGCGCGCCTTCGACCCGGCCGTGGCGGCCGATGCCGCGTTCCACCCGCGCCTGTCCCCGGCGGCCGACCCGCTCGACGCCTGCCGCGGCGCCGACGCCCTGCTGGTGATGACGCCCTGGGACATCTTCCGCAAAATCGCCCCGGCGGACATCGCCGCCGTCCTGCGCGGTCGCGAGGTGATCGATCCCTACGGCGTTCTCGACCCCGGCGCCTGCCGCGCTGCCGGACTGGTCCATCTCACCCTGGGACGGGGCGCCGCCCGCAACCACGCCCATAACCACGCCCATAACCACGATTGAGGAGCGCAAGATGCTGATCCACCACTCTTCCGCCCCCACCGATCCGGCCCGGGTCGTGGTGCTGGGCGCCCGCGGCTTCGTCGGTGCCGTCCTGGTTGCCGCCCTGAACGCGGCCGGCATTCCGGTTCTGGCACTGGGCAGCGCCGACCTCGACCTTGCCGCGGAGGGAGCCGGGGCGGCTCTGGCCGACCGGCTGCGGCCGGACGATGCCCTGGTCTTCCTATCGGCCCTGACCCCCGACAAGGGCCGTGGCATCGCCCCCTATATGGCCAACCAGCGCATGGGGGCCGCGGTCGCCGAGGCGGTGGAGCGGGTTTCGCCGGCCCATCTGGTCTATCTCAGTTCCGATGCGGTCTACCCGATGACACAGGGGCTGGTGAACGAGTTGACGCCGGCCGACTGCACGGACCTCTACGGTGTCATGCACCGGTCGCGCGAGCTGATGATGGCCGCGGCCTGCCGGGGACCGCTGGCCGTGCTGCGCCCGACGCTGATCTACGGCGCCGCCGACACCCACAATTCCTACGGCCCCAACCGCCTGCGGCGCGCTGCCCGCAAGGATGGCCGCATCACCCTGTTCGGCGAGGGGGAGGAGACACGCGACCATATCCTGGTCGACGATGTGGTCGCCCTGCTTCTGCAGGTGCTGCGGTATCGCAGCGCCGGCCTGCTGAACCTGGCAACCGGCCGGTCGGTCTCTTACCGCGAGTTGGCGGACAAGGTGGCGGCGCTGTTCGAAGCGCCGGTGGAGGTCGCCGGGACCCCGCGCCAGAACCCGGTGACCCACCGTCATTTCGACGTCACCGCCCTGCTGCGTGCCTTTCCCGCCTTCACCTTCACGCCCCTGGACGAGGGTTTGGCCAAGGCCCATCGCGACATGATGGCCCATGAAGCGATGGCCGGCGCATGAGCGGGGGCGATGACCCTCATCTCGACCTGACATCCATCCTGCGGCCGGGGGACGGGGTCGGTGCCTTGCTCGTGCTGGCGGATGGACGCTACCTGCTGCAACGGCGCGACCGCATCCCCGGCATCTTCTTCCCAGATCATTGGGGTTGCTTCGGCGGCGGCATCGACCCCGGGGAAACCGCGGAACAGGCGCTGGTCCGGGAACTGTCCGAGGAAACCGGTCTGGATGCCACGGTTCTTCCGGTGCGCTATTTCTCCCGCTTCGATTTCGACCTGTCCTTCGCCGGCTGCGGCCGCATATTCCGCACCTTCTTCGAGGTGCGGGTGAGCGACGAGGCCCTGTCGCGTGCCCGATTGGGAGAAGGATGCGAAATGCGCCCCTTCACCGCCGCCGAGGTTCTCCGGCTCGCCCCCGTCACCCCCTATGACGGGTTCGGGCTGTGGATGCACATCAATCAGGGCCGCCTGCGGCCTGCCGTCTGAAGCGGAGCACCGTCATGGCTGAAGTCAACCTGCTGAACAGCATTCCCAGGATCGTCCGCGATGTGGGCGCCCGCCTCGTCAACAAGGAGGAGAACCGGCGGCTGGCGATGAAGTTCGGCCGGGAATATTTCGACGGGCCGCGCGAGCAGGGGTATGGCGGCTATTGCTATGATGGCCGTTGGATCGCAGTGGCCCGCCGCATCATCGAGCATTTCGACCTGAAGCCCGGCGACCGCGTGCTGGACATCGGCTGCGCCAAAGGCTTTTTGGTAAAGGATCTGCAGGACGCGCTGCCTGGACTGGAAGTCTGGGGGATCGACGTGTCGGCTTACGCCCTGGAAACCGCCCACCCCGATGCCCGACCCCGACTGCTTGGCGGAAGCTGCGACCGGTTGCCGTTTGCCGACGGCAGCTTCACGGTCGCGCTTGCGATCAATTCAATTCACAATCTGGAACGCGACGGCTGTCTGATGGCTCTGCGCGAAATGCACCGGGTAGCCCCCCGCAATGGCTTTGTTCAAGTTGATGCCTACCGCTCAGAGGCAGAGCGTTCTCTTTTTGAAGACTGGATGTTGACGGCTCGCACCTATTTGGATCCCGAAGGCTGGAAAGAAATGTTCAACGAGTCCGGATATACGGGGGATTGGTTTTGGACAATTCTTGAAGTCGACCCAGCGCTTATTCAGCGCTGATGCGCCGGGGCGGTCTATGTCATGTGTGATCTTGCCCCGGTTTGGTGGAGGAGGGTCACGAATCGCTTACCCTCAATCGGGTGAGCGATCAAGCACGCCCGAACTCCGTCCGTGGCGCCTGATCGAAGGACGGGTTGGGCTTCGGTGCGTCCGCACCCTCTTCGCTGCACCAACACCCATCGGAAATATTCCGCCAGCCAAGGCCGGGTGACGTTATGATGTTGGCTGGGAGGTTATGCCCATAGCGGCATGACTCACGAGCAATGGCCGCCGACAATCCCGATGCGGTTCAGTCTCTATGGTCCATAAAGGTCCGGTTCACGCCAGAACCGTTCGCGCCATGTGGTGGAGTTCCAATGCCCTCAGACTGTAAGGAAAGTTTCCCTAAAGATCTTTGGGCTTCCGCTGGCTCGGGAGACAAGCAGAGCCGTATGGAGCAAGCCCAGCGGAGCTTGGTCGATATCGAGCGTCTTTACGGAGCCCCCCGCGATTTGGCCCTAGTTGAGGATTTTCTGGATCAGCATGTGCCGGAGGGCCGGTTGCTCGTCTATGGCGCCGGTACGCACACCCCTCCCGTGCTGGAACTTCTGCGGCGACGGCGGCGTGTCACCATTGTTGGGGTTGTGGATCGGATGGCCGAGCAGCTTCGGTCTTTCCAAGGATACGACGTCTTCGCACCACAGGAGATTGCAAAACTTTCTTACGACCACATCTTGCTGTCGCATGGTACCTACGAAGACGAGATGCTGGAACTCTTGCTGACGCTTGGCGTTTCGGTGGATCGGATCATACCGATCTACACCCATTCAGCCTTTCATGAATTGGCGAAGCGAGCGGCGTCTCAACGCTTCAACCGATTCGCCGGCAGGCGTATCGACACACTGATCGTGTCGTGCTCGCCGACGGTTGTGGTTCCCGATTGGGAACTGGCAGCAATTTTTTCCCCCGACCGAACGGTGAACCTCCATTTTGGGCGCCCTGACAGCTTTGATCCGTCAGGACTGTTCGATACCTTGGACCTTCATGAATCGCTTCATGAGTTGACTCGGATCATCCAGGAAACTCAACCAAAAGTTGCTTATATCCGAAGCATCATCTACAAAAATTATTTAGGGTACTGGATCAAGCAGCGCTTTCCAAAGATCACGGTGATTCATGAACTGTACGATCACGCCACTATCTGGCGTGATCATGATCTGGAGCGTTTGTTCGGCTTGACCAAACGCACCCTCGCGCGGCTTCGCCTAACCGAATATGCGGGCGCGCAGGTCTGCGATCTTATCATTTCCAAACGCGGAGGACCGGATTGGACATCTGTCCTGGAAGGAAGTTCAGCTCCCTACCGTCTCTTTTTTCCCATGATGCGGGACATCGGTGTACCCATCGATCCAAACCCAACCGGGTTAGTCTATGCTGGGTTCCTGCCGGCGCCCGCATTTCTGGCTCAATTCAAAAACGGCTATGATTTCATTTCGATAATGCGGCAAGTCTGTGACAAGCTGAGTATCGAAGCCAGCCTCTACAACGCGGCGCATCTCGGGCCAGACGCGGATCGCATTTACGCCACTTATCTCGACGCTTATCATGACGGACCCTTGAAATATTGCCGCCGCTTACCCTACGAGACGCTTTTGCAGGAAATGGGGCGTTTCGCTTACGGCTGGCTGTGCGATAAGGTTCACGAATTCCAGGCTGATCGCCATGTCGGGATTTGCAATCGCTGGACCGGCTACGTGTCGGCAGGCCTGCCGGTGGTCATTGATGCCGGCTGGCATCTTATGGCTGATCTCACACGTTCTTATGGCGCCGGTCTGATTGTCGAGCGCGCCGAATCGGATCTAATAGTGCAGGCTATAAAGAACGCGAACCATGAGGAGTTACGGAAAGGGAGCCGGCAATTGCGCACTCACCTCCTCCATCACAATGCGGAGACATGTGCGGCAATCGCCAAAGCTGTTGACTGAGGGGAGGCGCTCTCGGACATCCTATTGATCCTTGCGGCGTTTCGACGCAAAGATCAAGCTAAGCGCTCTTGGTCCGTAAATTTAGGCTATGCTCAGTCCACCATGGGCCTGAGTGCTCACTCTGGCCTTGAATATGCGCGAGAGAGAAGGAAGCATGATGGGCTTCAGTGAAGATTCCGCCCATTTTGTCGAACAGGGCTGGCTGCAGATAACGCTGTCGGATCCATCTCCGGTTGAGGCGGCCCGCGACGCTGTCCTAGCGCATTTGCGCGCCCGATGGTTTTCCGATCTGGAGCGGTTGGAGGATTATCATCTGTTCGCCACCGAGGATGCGCTGCATTTCAAAATTCAGCACGATGTCGCCCGCTTCTACTGGGAGGGCGGGTTCGGTCCAGAGGTTATTCGACGCAACCCTGAGCCATTTCGCGCCTTGGCTGGGTTGGATCTCCATATCCAGCGCTATCCTTATCTGCGCATTGCCCGGCCTGACCGCAGGCAGGACAATGTCGGCTTCCACCGGGACATTCATTATGGCAGCAGCCCCTACGAAGTTTCGGTGCATGTGCCCCTGACTGATCCCGGTATTGAGGGGTCTCTAGCCCTGATCCCAGGATCCCACTTAGAATCCGACCGAGCCTATCCATGGACCCGGCGGGAGAGCGCTGAGGTTGCACAAGGATCATCTCGCCATCAGCTCGGTTTCGTCTACGCTCCCAAGGATATGGGATCCGCCATCGCTGAACGGATGAAGCCAATCCATACACAGGTTGGTCAAGCCCTGATGTTCGGCTTGGCGATCGTGCATGGCCAGGAGGTCAACCGTGGCCCAGTAACCCGCTTTTCCACCGATATCCGCATCGTCAATTCAATGGCGCCGATCAATTGGGAGCGCTCCGTCCGTCAAGATTACTACATGCCCTGGTGCAGTTCAGCGGTCACTGAACAAGCCCGCCATTTCCTGGCTGCCGATGCGGCTGCTGGCCCCTACGAAGGAGAGAGCGCGTGATGGGTGTGGCTGTGTAAGAGTCTGTCTTGGAAGATTATTTCTGTGCGAGGCGCCGGAGCATCAGACGGGTCATGGCGATGCGGATGAAGGTGACGGAGGTTCGGAGATAGTGTTCGTGATGGCGTACGAGGCCCATGACGCCCACGGAAAACGTCATGCCGCCGATTTCTCCGCTGGCCTTGGAGGCGGTGCGGCGCATCGACCCGCTGTTCGACATCGAGCGCGAGGCGCTGGGGCATTCGGCGGCAGACCGCCTGGCGCTGCGTGCCGAGCGATCCAAGCCTCTGCTTGACGAGTTGGAGGGCTGGATGCGGGCAGCCCGGGCCGGGATGTCGAAGCACGCGCCGGTGGCCAAGGCGATGGACTACATGCTGACCCGCTGGGAAGGCTTCACCCGCTTCCTGCGTGACGGACGGGTCTGCCTGACCAACAATGCCGCCGAACGAGCGTTGCGCGGCATCGCTCTGGGCAGACGGGCATGGCTATTCTGCGGATCGGATCGAGGCGGGCAGCCCGCTGCCGCCATGTACAGCTTGATCGTGAGCGCCAAGATGAACGACATCGATCCCCAGGCGTGGCTGGCCGACGTTCTGGCCCGCATCAACGATCTGCCTCAGACCAAGCTGCACGAACTGCTGCCCTGGGAATGGAAGCGGCTGCACGAGACGACCACGGCGATCTGAGGAACCATGGCCAGAACCCGCAACCTCGTGACCATGGAGCGCGTCGCCGAGATCCTCGGCGAGGACGTCGAATGGCTGATCGACATTGCCATCGAGCTGGAGCCGGAGGACGGTTGCCTGACCGTGTTCGGCCCAGGCGAGCAGTGGCTCTATGCCCTGACCGAAGATGGCGTCGAAAACCTCAAGGAACTCATCCAAATCCACCGAGCAGCACGCTGAACGATTCGATCCGCACCCGCGTCACTCACCGGATGCGTACGTTGCGCGGCATCGCCCTGGGCAGGCGGGCATGGCTATTTGTAGCTGCTTGAGATCATCGGCGGCCGTGCTCGCTTTCATCGCCGAATCCTGCTCGAAATCGGTGAGAACGGGACGGGGTTTGTGCTCAGATTAACTGCGACTGTGCTCACAGTCGGTGCGACATGCTCGCAATCATCCGGTCTTGCTCACATTGCGTGAGACGATGGCCCAGTTGTTAGAGCGGCAGCCCGGCCGCCTGCATCTGTTGCGTCAGTTCCTGCGCTCTGGCTCCCCCCAGTTCACCACGGAGAAACTGGCGGATCTCCGCCGGCTTGACGCTGAACTGGTCGGCCAGGGAGCGCACGCTGTAGCCGTGACGGGTCAGCCGTGGTTCCAGGTCGTCGAGCTGACGCGACAGGATACTTTCCACCACCTGGACTGTGACCGGCCGGTCTCCGATCCGGAACGCTTCCTCGAACGCAAGGGTCAGGTGCTGCTCGATCTGGAGCGGGGTCTTCAGGCGGCTGGCCAGCAACTCCACAGCCGCCGTCTCGATCAGCTCGCCGATGTCGATGCCCTCGCCGGCACAGCGTGCGAGAAGCCAGCGGATGTAAGCGAGCTGGTTGCCCGCCATGCCGTCGAACTCGAACACCACCGAGCGGTAGCCGATCTCCTCCATGGTCGGACGCCGGAGGTCGTTCCGGAGCTTGGGGTGCCCCACCAGCACGACGGAGAGCATACCGCCGCCATCGGCCACCACCTCCATCAGCCGCTTCAGGCCGATCAGCGTCTTGCCGTGCAGGTCGTGCGCCTCGTCCACGAACAAGGCCACCGGCTTGAGGCCGCGACGCACGAGTTGCTGCAACTCGCGCTCCCGCTTCTCGCCCAGGGTCGGGATCTTCGGATCCTTGTCCGGCGAGAGGTCGTGGAACAGCGCGGTGATGAGGGTCGGGATGGTGGTGCGGTCCTTGTCCACCGACAGGCTTTTCGACACCGTGACGCGCCCCTCGCGGGTCAGCTCGTCCTGGATGCGGCGAAGCAGCACCGTTTTGCCGCTGCCGACGACGCCGGCGACCGCCACCAGGCGGCCGGCCAGGATGGACGCCTTCACATCCTTGATGAGCTGGCGGTGATGGTCGGTCTCGTAATACCCGGCCATCAGCAGGTCCCGCTCCAGCCTGAAATGCTCCATGACCTCCGTCAGCATGCCCCGCCCCCTCCCGTCCGCTGCCTGAAGTACGCCCGCACCCTCGTCAGCACCTCGTCCTTGGCCAGGGTCTCCCGCACTAGCGTGTCGATCCAGGCCCGGTCCTCGGCCGGCAGCTTCGCCAACGCCAAGCCGATCTCGCCGGCGATCGCGCGCTTGGCCGCGATGATGTCGGAAAAGGCCAGGGTGCGGTAGGGGTCCGGGTCGGCGAACGCCACCTTGGCGGCCGGTGCCGTAACAGGCGGTGGCAGGGGCGAGGTGCCGCCGTCCAGGGCCGCGCGCGGCAGGCCGATGCGCTCCGCCAGTTCGGCCACCCGGTCGGCGCGCTCCTCGGACTTGGTCTTCTGATGCTTGCGGTACTTGTGAAGCGGGATGGGACCGCCGACCGGGCCGTAGGGGCCATACCGCCGGTCACCATGCTCGACGTAGAGTTCCTGGTCGAACAGCCCCCACCAGAGCACCACGTCCTCGCCGGCCAGGTCCGGATCGACCTCGTAGGCCACGCCATCCACGGTGATACGGGTGTCGATGCCGACCTTACGCCGTTCCGGCTCCCGCGCGAAAGCACAGAACCGGTCCCAGGCACACATCTCGCGATAGCCCTTCTCCGGCAGGTGCCGCACCCAGTCCTCGATGCGGCTGTGCGGCTCGGAGCGGTGATCCTGGGCGTTGTAGCGGACGAGAAAGCGGCGCAGCCACAGGTTCGCTTCCGCCTCGTCCTGCGGCTCGTGGAAATGGTAGAGCGTCTCATGGACGTCCTTGACGGTACGGAACGGCCGCTCGACCTTGCCCTTCGACCGGGCGGTGGTGCGCCGGCCGTCGCTCCCCGCCGGCAGGTGAGACATGACCTTGACGCCCAGGCAGGCCATAACGTTCTGGAACACGCGCGAGCGGGTGACCGGGCCATTGTCCATGTAGATCGCCTCGGGGATGCCCTGGAACGGCATGTCCTCCTCGGGCTTGGCCGCCATGGCGTTGTAGAGAAAGCGCAGAGCCGATTCCGCGTCCTCTCCGTAGACACACCGGTATTCCTGGTAAACGACGCCGCTGCGGTCGTCAGCGATGCTGAACAGCATCAGGGTCGGCGCTCCGCGGCCGGGTTCGATCCAGAGCGGCTGCTTGACGTGCTTCAGGTCCGACGGGCTCATGTCGAACTGCCACAACTCGTTCGACCGTCGCGCCTGGAAGCGGACCGCCGCCGGCGCGCGGGTCAGGCGCTCATGGTCGTAACCCCAGGCCCTGAGATATCGGTCCGCCGTCGGCCGGGTGAGCGATCCAGACGGAAGCTTCACCAGCCCGTCAGGCGTTTCCACGCCATGCTCCTCCATCAGTTCGATGGCTCGCGCGGTGGACAGATGCCGGCCCTTCTTGTTGGTGGTCCGCAGCTTCAGAGCGGCGATGATCTCGCAGTACCGCTCCATTTCGGCCAAATCGAGCTTGCGAGGCTTTCCCCGGTCGGCCCGACGAACCCCTTTCGGCCGCCACTGCCGTTGCAGGGCGCGGTAAACCGTGGCTCGGGACACCCCATAAAGCTCGGCGGCGGATCGCAGGATCTCCAGACGATCCGGATGGCGGGGCGGCAAGGCGTCCAGCCGGCGGCGCAGGTTCACCAGTGCTTCTGGCGGAACCTGCCGCCGGCCCTCAGACATCGCCGGCTGCCAACGCGCGGTAGACTGAAGCCCGTCCGATTCCGAGGCGTTCGGCAATAGCCGTGGCTCCAAGCCGTTCCTGCTCCTTCAGGCGACGGACCTCCGCCGGATCGATGGACCGTTTACGGCCCTTGTAGACGCCTTTCGCCTTGGCCTGGGCGATGCCTTCCATCTGCCGTTCACGCCTGAGGTTTGTTTCGAATTCCGCGAACACGCCCAGCATGTCGAGGAAGGCTTTGCCGGCCGCCGTGGCCGTGTCGATCGGCTGCTCCGTCACCTTCAGCACCGCACCCTTCAAGCGCAGTTCATGCACGATGTCCTGGAGATCCTTGATCGAGCGCGCCAAGCGGTCGATGCGGGTGACCATCAGCGTGTCCCCCGGGTGCAGGAAGTTCAGCAGCAGCGATAACTCTGACCGGCCGGCACGCGTGGCGCCGCTCGCCTTCTCCGAACGCACCACGTCGCAGCCGGCCCGATGCAGCGCCTGCTCCTGGATCGCGACGTCCTGGTCAATGGTCGAGGCCCGAGCGTAGCCGTAAATCGCCATGTCCGTCTCACATGCATCTGGACCTGCTGACGATAGCGTCTCCGAATATCGAAATCCACCCTAATGAGACGTGATGAGTGTCTCAGTTGGACGGACCAATGGGGTATACCCCGCTGAGACACGGGGCCGACCGCCCTCCAGAACCTTGTGTCACGGAATGTGAGCACAAATGAGGCCCAGTAGGGTGGTGCGGCGTTCATGTTGACACGATCAAATCACCATGAAGAGAGCGAATTTCCATATATGTAATTATATTACTCACTTAAAGAAAGATTAATCTAATGTGAAAATCAATTTTTTCGACATATATATGCTGTAGCCTATTTCAAAAATTGAAATAGGCTACAGCATATATATGTCTGCATGAGACTGAAAAGTGGAGATAAAATGGCAAAGATCAACGTAACCTGTTGGAAAGGACCGGATCCGGCCACAGATTGCCGCACCTTCTCGCTTGAGGCCGACATGGTGCTGCGAGACGTCCGAGGGAGTCTGACGCGGGAAGGGTTCATGTCTCCAGACACCGACGCGTATGTTCATCGCTTCGTCGATAGGGAAACGGAGAGCGAGGAGGGCGGCAACCCGATCATCAACCCGGACGATGCGGTCCTCAGCCTCGGTTCTGAGAAATTTTTTCCGTTGGGAAAGGTGCTGCGCACCGGCAACCGCCTGATCATCACCAACACCAAACGCAAGGTCCCCGACATCATGGGGATTCGCTCCGATTGGTTGTTTTCGCGCAACCGCAATCTGGGCGTTCAGGTGTGGCTGAATAACGGCGATCCCGAGGCTCGCGCCATCAACGAGCGGATCCAGGCCCGCAATCCGCTGATGTTCGCGGAATGCAAACGCACCGACGGGAAGGTCTTTCCCTACCAGCGCATCTGCGTGGTGATCAACCAGAGCGTGGTCGGCCTCACTCTCAGTTCTTGGGGCGGGGCCGGTTACGAGATGCAGATCGAATCCTATGGCACATCCTCCGAATGGATTTGCGATGGTGGGCTGTATATTCCCAGGTCGGAACCCGGTCGCTCGGCATGCGGGCTGTCACGTTACGCCTCTCAGGCCAAGACGATTCAGATCCGCAGCGCCGCAGACACCCAGATCTCTGGCTCCGATGCCGTCACTAATTTCCAACGTGTGACGGTTCGGACTCGCCGCATGACCGCGTGGAAGGCCGACGGCGGCAAAAGTTATCGCAACAACGATCCCGTTCCGCCATCGCTGCCGGCTTTCGGGAGCCAGAGCCGCGCCTTGGGCGAGACGTTGGCCGGTCGGGAAAAGGGGCTGGCCAATGCGGGGCGGGCGGCGAACATCGGCGTGATCCCCGGCGGCAGCATCATTCCCGGCGGGCCGACTCTGGGGCCGCCCTCGTCGCAGCAATTCGGCAGCATTTACGACGTCGAGTGCGACAGGGATTGGTCAAATCCCATTGGCGAGGTCGAGATCTTCTTCTTCGTCTTCAAAACGCTTGAGGCGGCCAAGGTGGTGATCGACGGCTACAACGGTTTCGATCCTGATCAATGGGCAAACGGCTGACCGCGATCCCCAAACTCTTACGAAGGAAACATCCATGAGCGAAACGATGAGGCTGATCCGCGTCAAGCGGACCAGCGGCGATGTCCAGGCCGTCCGCCTGGATACGGCGCAAGTCCTGTCGATCGTGCGCAATCTGCTGACGGAACGCAAGATCATGAAGGCGGCCGATGCCTTCCTCTACAAAAACGCAACCGTTGACAATGCAGACGAGGCAACAATAAATCTGAAAGAGATTTTAGACGATGATGTTCTACAGATCGGCAATGCCGGAGAAGTGGCGCCGCCCGGCACCGGCAACGGCTACGACCAATATCTCCAACTCAGCAATGACGAGAAGCGGGCCATCCTCAACAATGTTCAAGTCTTTCGGGGCATAACCTTCGACAAGAACAATTGGGCCGCCACCGCCGACGCCTTCACCTTCAAGCCGGGATACCTGCCGTCGCCGACCGTCCCCGTCGATTCCGTGAAGACCGAGGAATATTGCTTTAGCGAGGTCGTCCGCCAGTTCAAACAGCAGACATCAGCTTTCGCCAAGATGGAGATTTCCACTCCCTTCGTCTCGGCGGAGGCGGAGTACAAGTGGGAGAAAGCCCACCAGACCACATCGAAGGACGTTACGGAGTACTTGATCACCCGTCAGTTGGTGAACAAGGTGCATCTGACGATGGATCCCGACAAGTTGGAGCCGTCCATATCGTTCCTCCAGGCCGTCCGCAACGCGGTGCGCCGGGGAATGGTCCTCGACAGCTACCATGATCTCGTCAAGGTTCTTAATACCTACGGCTACTATTTGGCCGAGGAGTTCATGATGGGTGGCATCATTATGGGCAGCGAAAGCACCACCATTAAGGAATTCAGCCAAGCTGACAGCGAGAAGCATGAATTCAATGTTGCCTTCAGCGCCAAGTACAAGATGTTCGGAGGTGGAGGCTCCGGTGGTGGGTCAAGCGGCTCCGAGAACACCATCGATCAAAATAATAAATATAGGAATATGACGCTGAGGGTTATCGGCGGAATCCCTGGAACGGACAATTATAACGATTGGGCAAAGACCCTGCATAAGGCCAACACTTGGCGCATTACGGACGTCACCAAGTTCCGGCCCACCCTGATCCTGCTGCACGAGCATGATGGCACCACTCTGACCACCGCCATGCGAGTGATCGCTGACTTCCACAAGACACCGAGCGTCGCCAACCTAGTGCCGCCACAGTTGGACATGACGGCCTATCATCGCCGCCTTCAGGCGCTGACCGCCATTGATTGGGATCCTGATTACCAGTGAGTTTCAGCCAATCCAATTTTGAGGTAGGTTCAGCCCCTCCAGAGGAGAGCGCGATAGGTGTTATACCGGCAGGCCAATGAATTGACCTGCCGTATTGCGTTCAAACGCCACGCAGGCTTTACCGCGCCCATGTGGGCGCGCCACCGCCGTCGCGGCGGCCAGCGAACACTTGATAAGGTCAGTTCAAGCGTTCGCTGGTATCACGCAATGTGAGCAAGACCGGATGATTGCGAGCATGTCGCACCGACTGTGAGCACAGTCGCAGTTAATCTGAGCACAAACCCCGTCCCGTTCTCACCGATTTCGAGCAGGATTCGGCGATGAAAGCGAGCACGGCCGCCGATGATCTCAAGCAGCTACAGCTATTCTGCGGCTCGGACCGAGGCGGGCAGCGCGCTGCCGCCATGTACAGCCTG
>CBFGPE010000033.1:0-50924 GCA_965650625.1 uncultured Azospirillum sp.
ATCGTGGTGGTGATGCTGATCTGGAACAGGCTGCGCTTCGATGTGGTCGCGGTGCTGGCCCTGCTGGCCGGCGTGTTCCTGGGGCTGGTCCCGGCAGATAAGGCGTTCTCCGGCTTTGCCGACGACATCGTCATCATCATCGCCTCCGCGCTGATCGTCAGTGCCGGCATCGCCCGCTCCGGCGTGATCGACGCGCTGGTGCGGCCGGTGGCGGCGAAGCTCAGCACACCGACGCGGCAGATTGCCTTCCTGTGCGGATCGGTGGCCTTCATGTCGGCGCTGATGAAGAACATCGGCGCGCTCGCCATCTTCCTGCCGATCACCATGCAACTGGCGCGGCGGCACCGGACGGGAGCACACCGGGTGCTGATGCCGATGGCTTTCGCCTCGCTGATGGGCGGGCTGATGACGCTGGTCGGCACCTCGCCCAACATCATCGTGTCGCGCGTGCGGATGGAGATCGTCGGGCAGCCTTTCTCGATGTTCGACTATCTGCCGGTCGGGCTGGGCATCACGGTGGTCGGGTTGCTGTTCCTGATGGTCGGCTGGCGCCTGCTACCCCAGGACCGCAGCGGCGCGCGGTCGGCCGAGGAAACCTTCGCCGTCGAGAATTACGCCAGCGAGATGAGGCTGCCGGCCGGATCGTCCTTCGTCGGCCGCACCGTCGGCGACGTCGAGGCGCTGGCGGAGGGCGAGGCGCAGGTGATCGGCCTGATCCGCGAGCGGTTCCGCCGCTATGTGCCGGACCGGCATTGGACCCTGCTGGCCGACGACGTGCTGGTGCTGGAGGGCGACGCTCCGGCCCTGCAGCGTCTGGTCCAGGGCGCATCGCTGGAGCCGCTGGGCATCCTGGAGGGGGTGGAGGGCGAGTTGCTGGCGGTGGAGGCGGTGGTGACGCCCGACTCGCCGCTGACCGGCCAGTCCGACCGGAATCTGGATTTGCGCAGCCGGTTCGGCGTCAGTTTGCTGGCGGTCAGCCGGACCGGCGAGCGGATCGCCCGGCGCCTGCACCATGTGATGTTCCGGGAGGGCGACCTTTTGCTGCTTCAGGTGCCGGCGGAGCGCTATCCCGATGCGCTGGCCGATGCCGGCCTGATCCCGCTGGCGGAACGCCGCCTGCAGATCGGGCAGCGGCGACCGGTCTGGGTGCCGGTCGGGATCCTCGTCATCACGATGCTGGTCCTCGGCTTTCATCTGGCGCCGCTGGCGGTGACCTTCCTGGCGGCGGCGGCGGCGATGGTCGTCACCGGCGTGCTGAGCGTCGAGGATGCCTATCACGCGGTGGAGTGGCCGATCATCATCCTGCTCGCCGCCTTGATCCCGGTCAGCGGCACGCTGGAGAGCACCGGGGCGACACAGGTGATCTCCACCCTGCTGGCCGATGCGGCGCGCGGGCTGCCGGCGGTGGCCTGCGTGACGCTGATCATGGCGGCGGCGATGGCGGTGACGCCCTTCCTGAACAATGCCGCGACGGTGCTGGTGATGGCGCCCATCGGCGCCGGGGTGGCGCAGCAGCTGGGGCTGAGCCCCGACCCGTTCCTGATGGCGGTGGCGGTCGGCGCCGGCAGCGATTTCCTGACGCCAATCGGCCACCAGTGCAACACGCTGGTGATGGGGCCGGGCGGCTACCGCTTCGGCGATTACCCGCGGCTGGGCGTGCCGCTGTCGCTGATCATCCTGACGCTGGGCACCTTCCTGATCGTCACGGTCTGGCCGCTGAGCGGTTGAGGTACGGCCGGGAACACCGGGACGGGCGCTCCGTTCCCCAAACCGGAACAATGAGGAAGACGACCGTGCAGGTTTCCGAGATCATGGCGAAGGCGCTGGAGTTCATCTCGCCGGACGCCACCGTGCAGGACGCCGCGACGCTGATGGGGGAACTGGACGTCGGCGCCCTGCCGGTCGGCTCGGCCGACGATCTCGTGGGCATCCTGACCGACCGCGACATCCTGTTCCGCGTGGTGGCGGAGGGCGGCGACAACACACGGGTGCGGGTGCGCGAGGTCATGTCCAGCGCGCTGTTCACCTGCCGCGACACCGACACGCTGGCCACCGCCATGGACATCATGGGCGCCTATCACGTGCGGCGCCTGCCGGTGCTGGACGAGGGCGGGCAGGTGGTCGGCTGGCTGACGCTGAGCGACATTTCGCGCCGGCTGCTGCTGGAAACCGGGACGATCCGCGACGCGCTGGGCGAACTCAGCGCCAGCGGGCAGGATGTGTGAGCGGCGGAGGCGCCCCTACAGCCGCAGCCCCATCTGCCGGTTCAGCCGGACCACCAGATCTGCGGGAAGGCTCAGGCGCTGCGCGAGATAGCGCAGGTAGGAGCGGTTGATCGGCGCGTGCTTGTCCACCGTCGCCAGTGATACGGCGTAGAAGCGCGCGGCCATCCGTGGGCCGTCGACCCGGCGGATCAGTTCCTCCAGGCATTGCGGCTCCTCGACCTGCCGCTGCAGACGGTCGCGGTCTTCCTCGTCCAGGCTGCTGGTGTTGAGCCTGCTCCGGATCCGGCCGCGCTCCGTTGCGTCTAGTTCGCCGTCGGCATGAGCGGCAGCGGCCATGGCGCGGACCAGCAGATCGGTTTCCTCCGCGTCGAAGCTGCGGAAATCCGCCGGTGCGCGGTCGAGCAGCTGGTGACGGTTGCGCAGATGGGCGTCCAGAATCTGGCGGGCCAGCATGGTGTGCAGCACCGGCTCATGTCCCAGGCGCGGCCTCGCCGCGCCGGTTTCCGCCGGCCCGGCGGAGGTGGGGACCGTTGCGGGGGCGGGCGCCTCCTGCGCGCCGCCGAACAGCCGCGTCAGCAGGCTTGGCTTGGTTTGGGTCATTCTGCGACTACTCCCCGGCCGGTTGCTGGCCGCGCTGCATGGCGGTGTCGATCTGGGTCAGCAGGCGGGAGAAATCGATGGGCTTGGGGTGGTAATCGTCGCAGCCCGCCTGCAGCGTCTTCTCGCGGTCGCCGGACATGGCGTGGGCGGTCAGGGCGATGATCGGAATGCCGGCGGTCTCCTGGCCCGACTTCAGCTCGCGTGCGGCGGTCCAGCCGTCGATGACCGGCAGGTTCATGTCGAGCAGGATGACGTCCGGCCGCTCGTCGCGCGCCATGTCCACCCCCTGGCGGCCATCGAAGGCGAGAACGACGTCGAACCCGCGCCGTTTCAGCCGGCGCGACAGGAAGTCCCAGATTTCCTCGTGATCCTCGACCAGCAGCAGCTTAGCCATCGGTACCTCCCGTTCCGTCCGCCTGTCCCGCTCCCTTGCCCGCTTCGGGGGAAGGGGGCCGCAGGCGTACGATCGCTTCCTTCAACTCTTCGATCATCCCGTCCGATCCATCCTCTGCCATCGGGATGATGTCGCGGACCCGGCCGCGCAGTTCCTCCGTCTCGTCGCGTCCGATCTCCTGGGCGGCGACGACGATGACTGGAATGCGGCACCAGTCCGGGTCGCGGCACAGCGCCTTGAGGAAGTCGAAACCGTCCAGACCGGGCGTGAAGGGGTCGAGCAGGATCACGGTCGGCGTGGCGGCGGCGAGTTGACGGAAGGCCTCCTCCTCCGTCTCGGCCTCGGCGACCTGCCAGCCGTCGCGGCCCAGTTCGGCGCCCAGCAGGGCGCGGGTCTCGTCGGCTTCCATCAGGACCAGCGCCGTGCCGGGAGCCTGTCCGCTGAGGCCGCTCAAAACCCGGTGCAGGCGCTGCCAGTCCACCGGCTTGGTGAAATAGTCGGCGGCCCCCAGCGACAGGGCAAGCCCCTTTTCCCGGCGGGACGAGATGATGATGACGGGAATGTCGGCAAGGTCGGGTTCGGCCTTCAGCACCGACAGCACCGACCAGCCGTCGGTGCGCGGCATCATCACGTCCAGCAGAATGGCGCGCGGGCGGATTTGCCGGGCGATCGACAGGCCGGTCTGGCCGTCGGCAGCCAGCGCCACTCCGTAGCCCTCGCGGTGCAGGAAGCGGGCGAGCAGTTCGCGCATCGCCTGTTCATCGTCGATGATGAGGATGGTCTCGCGCGTGGCCTGCGCCGGTGGTACCTCTTCGAGGCGAACCGGACCGGACTCGGCGGAGCCGGGCAGCCGGCCATGACGCAGGTCGGCCGGCAGGCGCAGGGTGAAGCTGGTTCCCTTGGCCGGCGCGGTGTCGATCGCAACCTCCCCGCCCAGCATGTCGGCGAAGGCCTTGGTGATCGCCAGACCCAGCCCGCTCCCGCCGAAGCGGCGGGTGGTGGAGCTGTCGGCCTGCATGAAGCGTTCGAACAGCCGGCGGACCTGTTGCGGCGTCATGCCGATACCGGTATCGGCGACGCGGAAGACGACCATGTCCGTGGGTGTAGCGGGCGCCCGTTCGACCGACAGGGTGACGGTGCCGTTCTCGGTGAATTTCGCGGCGTTGCTCAGCAGGTTGAACAGGCACTGGCGCACCTTCACCACGTCGGTGTGCATGCGCCCCACGTCGTCCGCCACCTCAACCGCCAGCCGGTTGCCCTTCTTCGACACCAGCGCCTCCACCGTCGCGGCGACCTCGCGCGTCAGGTCGGCGACGTCGGCATCCTCGCCATGCACCTCCATCTTGCCGGCCTCGATCTTGGAGATGTCGAGGACGCCGTTGATGAGGGTCAGCAGGTGGCGGGCGTTCGCCTCGATCTTCTCCAGGTCGGGCAACATGCTGTCGACGCCGAGGTCGGCCAGCTCCTCCTCCAGCATTTCGGTGTAGCCGATGACGGCGCTGAGCGGGGTGCGCAACTCGTGGCTCATGTTGGCGATGAACAGGCTCTTGGCCCGGTTGGCCTCCTCGGCGGCGAGGCGGGCGGCCTCCAGCTCCTCCTCCGCCCGCTTGCGCACGCTGATGTCCTGCATGGCGCCGATCATGCGCAGGGGCTGGCCGATCGGGCTGCGCAGGACGAAGCCGCGGTCGAGGATGCTGGCATAGCTGCCGTCGGCGCGGCGGAAGCGGTATTCGTCGTTCCAGCGCGTGCCGCCGCCGTCGATCACCGCATGGATGCCGGTGACCACATGGTCCTGGTCGTCGGGGTGGATGTGGTCCATCCACCAGTAGGCGGAGGTTTCCGACACATCCTCGCCATAGCCGAAGAGGGTGCGCACCGCCTCGTTCCAATGGATGCGGTCGGACGACAGGTTCCAGTCCCAGATGGCGTCGTTGGTCGCCTGCGCCGCCAGCCGGTAGCGTTCCTCCGTCTCGCGCAGCGCCTCCTCGGCCCGGCGGCGCGTGGTGATGTCGGTGTGGACGCCGACCCATTCCTGGACGGTGCCGCCGGAGTCCAGCAGCGGCACGGCGCGGACCAGCATGTCGCGATAGACGCCGTCATAACGGCGCAGGCGGTGTTCGGCCTTGTAGATGGTCTTCCCCGCCCGCGCCGCGCGCCAGGCTTCCGAGGTGTGGGGGCGGTCGTCGGGATGGATGGCCTCGACCCAGCCGGTGCCCTTCAACTCGTCGAAGGTCTGGCCGGTGAAGCTGCTCCAGCTCGGCTGCGGAGTCTCGAAGCGGCCTGTGCCGGACGTGCTCCAGACGATGGCGGCGGTGGCCTCGACCAGTGAGCGGAAGCGGGCTTCGCTGAGGCGCAGTTTTTCCTCCGCCCGTTTAGCGTCGGTGGTGTCCCAGGTGACGCCGATCAGGGTCAGGCTGCGTTCCGGGGTGCCGTCGGTCACCACGCCGCGCGCCACCGCCCAGCGGACCTCGCCCGACGGCAGCAGGATGCGGAATTCAGCGTCATATTCGCCGCGCCGCCGCCGGGCGGTGTCGATGATCTGGCCGATCCGCGGCTGGTCGTCGGGATGGACGCGGCCGGTCACGTCCTCCCCGCGGACCGGCTCGTCCGCCGTGAAGTCGAAGATCTCGCGCAGCCGGGCGTCGGCCTCGATGCGGTCGTCCTCCAGGTTCCAGGACCAGGCGCCGATCCGCGCGGCGCGGAGCGCCAGCTGCAGCCGGCGTTCCGCCTCCATCACGCGGGCTTCGGCCCGGCGCTGTTCGGTGACGTCGGTGTTGGTGCCGAGCCAGCGCAGGATGCGCCCGTCGCGGTCGCGCACCGGCACGGCACGGGACAGGAACCAGCGGTATTGGCCGTCCTTGCCGCGCAGGGGGAAGGTGTCCTCCCACGGTTCCCCGGCGCGGATCGCGCGGAAAAAGCCGTCCGACGCGCGGTCGACATGGTCGGGGTGGTGGACGCTGCGCCAGTTCCAGCCTTCCGTCTCGCCCAGTTCGGCACCGGTGAACTCATACCAGCGCCGGTTGTACCAATAGACGGCGCCGTTGGCGTCGGCCATCCAGGTCAGTTGCGGGATCAGATTGGCGAGGCTGCGGAATTGCGCCTCGTTCTCGCGCAGCAACGTCTCGGTGCGCCGTCGCTCGGCGGCGTCGCAGGCACGGTCGATGGCGCCGCCGAGCAGGTTGGCGACCCCCTGGAGGAAGGCGGCGTCGGCGTCGTTGAAGCGGCCGTCCCCTCGGCTGTCGACCTCCAGCACGCCGAAGGGCTGGCCCTCGCCGCGGATGATGACGTTGATGGCGCGCTTGACCCCATGTTCGGCCAGCAGGTCGGGGCAGCGGAAGCGGGACTCGATGCTGAGATCGTTGGAGATCAACGGCTCCCCGGTCTTCAGCGCATAGCCGGCGGGGGAGGCGAGGTCGGCGCCAAGCGACCGATGCCCGACCACGCCGGGTTTCCAGCCGACGCCGGCGCGGACCAGCAGGCGTTCGGCGCCGTCCGAATCCGTCACCCATTCCAGGGCCTTGCACAGCTCGGCATCCAGCCCTTCGGCGCAGAGGGCGGTCGCCTGCTGGAGCAGGGCGTCGATGTCGCCGCTTTTCAGGGCGGCGATGCCGAAGCGGGCCAGCAGGTCCTGCTGCCTCTCCCTGCGGGCGAGGCGTTCGGCGAGATCGCTGTCGGTTTGGGTGATCCGGGCGGAGGGCCGAGCGGAGGGTCGGGCGGGGGGCATGAACCATGTACGGGCGGGGAGCGACGGCACTTGAACAGCGCGCGGCGGCATTCGTTCGCTCCGGCGTGGCGGATTACCGCTGTAGACCCGTAAGATCGCAGGAGGGCCACGTCCCGATGGGGCAGGCCCCATTCCTCCGATGCGATATGACCAGTGAGCGGGGGGTACGAATGGCCGCCGGCGCTGTTGACTGGTCACGGGGGCGGTGCGGCTGCCGTCCGCCCCGGAGAAGCATTGTTCTTTGTTTGGAGTATCTGTGGAATGGCTCGTGTCACCGTCGAGGATTGCGTCCTTCTCATCCCCAATCGTTTCGATCTGGTGATGATGGCGGCGCAGCGTGCCCGCCAGATCGCCGGCGGCGCGCCGCTGTCGATCGACCGGGACAACGACAAGAATCCGGTCGTCGCCCTTCGCGAGATCGCGGACAAGACGCTGTCGCTGCCCGACCTGCGCGAGAATCTGATCCGTGGTCACCAGAAGGTGGTCGAGGCCGACGAACCCGAGGACGAGATTGTCGAGCTGATGGCGGACGAGAACAGCTGGATGCACACCAGCGACACCTCGCTCGCCGACGAGGACAGCATGAGCGACGCCGAGGAGGACATCACCGAGGACGACGATGTGGCTTCGGAGATGGACCGGAAGCCCGGTGCGGCCTTCGGCATGACGGAGGACGATGTGGTCGGCGACGATGCCGACGGAGATGTCGGCCCTTAATAATAATGGCCCATAATTGGGAAACGCAGGGGCAGCGCCGGGACCGATGGTCCGGCTCCGGCGTTATACCTGCGCGCTGCGGCGAACGGTCGGCCGGCGCTCGTCCCCACCCGTCCTTCCACCGCAGTCAGGGTCCCGGCCAAATCATGGATCACGCAACTGCCTGGGCGGCCCCGTCGCCCGTGCCGCCAGCCCTGTCGCGCCCGCTTTCCCGTGAGGGCGTCAGGCTGGTGCCGGCGACCGTCTGTACTGGATCCGCGATGGCCGAGCGGGAGGAGACGGTCATCGACGAGGTGCCGGTCGGGCTGGTCTATGCCGGCGATCTCTTCTCCGTCATGTTGGCGACCCCGACCGACCTGGAGGATTTCGCCACCGGCTTCTCGCTGAGCGAAGGAATCGTCGGCAGCGCCGATGAGTTGGCCGTCACCGCGATCGACGAGGTGACGGACGGCGTGCGCATCCGCATGGAGCTGCCGGTGGAGCGGCTGGCCGCGTTGCTGCGGCGCAAGCGCAACCTGATGGGCGGCTCCGGCTGTGGCCGGTGCGGCACCGACAGCTTCGCGGAGGCGCTGCGGCTGCTCGATCCCGTCCGCTCCACCGCCCGCATCTCGCCCGACGCCATCCGCCACGCCATGGCGGCCTTGCCGTCAGGGCAGCGGCTGAACCGGGAGACCGGGGCGGTCCATGCCGCCGGCTTCGCCCGTGCCGACGGGCAACTGGTCGCCGTGCGCGAGGATGTCGGACGGCACAATGCGCTCGACAAGCTGATCGGCGCGCTGGCCCGCACCGGCGTCGACCCGGCCGGCGGCTTCGTCGTGGTGTCGAGCCGTTGTTCCTTCGAGATGGTTCACAAGACCGCGGCGGCCGGCATCCCGCTGATCGCCGCCATCTCCGCCCCGACATCGCTGTGCGTCGGCTTCGCCGAGGCGGTGGACGTGGGGGTGGTCGCCTATGTGCGCGACGGCCGCTTCACCGTCTATGCCGCGCCGTCGCGGGTCCTGACGCCAGAGTAAAATCCAACGGACACTGGTTCGTGCCTCCGCCGCGATCCTTTCGGCCGCGCGGCCGGCACGGCAGATCTGACAAGTGGTCATACCACTTGACGATATGTCGCGCCCTGCTGCTGCGGTGCAGCATGCTAAGGAAAAGGACGGGAGACGCGCCGGGATCGGCCCGTCCACGCCTCCCCCGAGGAGTGCCTTTTCCGATGAATCACGATGTTTCGTCCCACCGCTGGTCCGTCGCCCCGGCCCAGCGCGCCCTCGATCATGAACCGCTCGGCGCGGACGTCCGTGCCGCCTTCGCCCGCGCGGTCGCCCGCCTGCGCGTCGAGGCCGGTGCGCTCGCACGGCGCATGGACGATGCCGGCACTGTCGACGTGCTGGAGCGGGAGGGTGGATTGCAGGTGCTGTACCGGTCCCGTCATGGCGAAGACGGTGGCGAAGGGCTTCACCGGCTGATCGGCGACTTCGACCTGCACCTGACGCATGACGGCCGGGCGGCGATCCACATGCGGATCCGCGGCGATGTGCCGCCGGCTGAGATTCTGGACATCGACCGCGCGACGGCAGAGCATTTCCGGACCCGGCTGCATGCGTTCGAGACCGGCTGTCGCCGTCTTCCCACCGCACGCGCCGCCTGAACGGACTCGGCCGGGCCTGGCGAACGGGCCTATTGCGGACAGTCGCCGCGCGGGCGGGCCAAAGCCCTCGCCCGTTTGCGGCGCGGAGGAGAGCACATGTCCATGGACAAGGAAGTGATCGTCGCGGCACTGCGTCACGCGGCGGCCCTGCACGAAGGCACCTATCGGCCCGACCGGGCGCGCACGCCCTTTGTGACGCACCTGTCGGAAACGGCGGAACTGGTTGCGCAGGCCGGCGGCAGCCCGGCAGAGATCGCCGCCGCTTGGCTGCACGACGCGGTCGAGGACGGGCTGACCACCGTCGCCGATCTGGCCGAGCGGTTCGGCCAGGAGGTTGCCGACCTCGTCGCGGCGGTCAGCGACGCGCCGGAGGATGTCGGCAAGGCGATTTCCGAGCGCAAGGCGATCCAGGCCGCGCGCCTCGCCGTCGCGCCGGAGGGCGCCAAGCGCATCAAGCTGGCCGAGCAAATCTCGATCCTGCAGGCGCTGGCCACCGAACGCCCGCTGTCGTGGAGCGTCGAGCGGGCCGAAGCCTATGTCGAAGGCTCCCGCCTCGTCGCCGAAGCCTGCGCCGCCGCCAGCCCGCTGCTGGCCGAACGCTACGCCGCCGCGCTCGCCGGGGCGACGCACTGACGGCATGCAGGGCGGCGTTCAGGTCAGAGCGCCGACGAGCGCCAGAGCCAGACCAGTCCGGCGACCGCCCCGGCCGCCAGCAGGACCAGCACCAGGATGATGGCAAGGGCGGTGCGGCGGTCCTTGGCTTCACGCTGTTCCGCCTCGCGCCGCTTCTTCAGCAGAAATTGCTGCTCCGGACTGAGGAAGCGGCCGGCGGCGGCATCGGGGGTGGGCACGTAGCGCACCCGGCCGCGCGCCTTGGCCGTCTTGGCCGTGGGCGCCGCCGTCCCTCTCACCGCGGTCGTCAGACCACCTTGGGACGGCCGGCCCGTGCTGATCGGCTCCGCCGCCGCGCCGCGAACCGCGGTCGCCTGCCGGCCCTTGCGCTTGCGTGGCAGCTTTCGCCGTCTGGTCGCCATGCCTCTCCCCCGCTCTCGATCCTTCACCGCGGCGGGGAGCATAGCCGCCCGGCCCGTCCGGCGCAGCCAATCACAAGATGATCTCCGGAAAGTCACATAGGCTCATGCCAATGGGCGCATGCCAACCGGAATTCCGCGGCGGTCGTCCTGCGGCCAACCGGCGCATGTCCAAACGGTCTGTGGCGCATATGTGAATACTAGTATACCACTTCTAATGTCCGCCATTTCCCGGGTGGGCATGACCGCAATCGGTTGGGAGGGTCACGATGCTCAAGAAGAACGTCTTCAAATCCGGCCATATCCGCTCGCGCCGCCGTCTGCTCGCGTCCGCCGCCGGGCTGGCGGTGACCGCCGTCATCGCTCCACTGTCCGACGCACGTGCCGCCGACGACGACCCGCAGCAGGTGGAGAAGGCGGTGAACGCACTCCGCGACGCCATGGTGGCCGGTGACGGCGCCACCCTGCGGGCGATGACGATGGACCAGCTGACCTACGGCCATTCCAACAGCCGGCTGGAGGACAAGGCCGCCTTCGTCGCCAGCCTGGACGGCAAGAACGCCTTCAAGGCGCTCGATCTCAGCGACCATTCGATCCAGGTGATCGGCGATGTCGCCGTCGCCCGCCACACCTTTGATTCGGTCAACAACCTGCCGGACGGCAAGACCAACACCGCCCACATCAAGGTCTTGCAGGTGTGGAAGAAGGTCGACGGGACCTGGAAGCTGCTGGCCCGCCAGGCCTCCCCGCTCCCGGCCGCATGACCTGGAGTCCCTACCGCCGCCCACCCGTAGCGGGCGGCGGCAGGGCCATGGTCACCAAGCGGGCAGGATGGCGCCCTTGAAGCGGGTTTCCAGGAAGTCTCGCACCTCCTTGGACTGGTAGGAGTCGACCAGCGTCTTCAGCGCCGGCCGGTCCTTGTCCTTTTCCCGTGCGGCGATCAGGTTGGCGTAGGGGTTGCCCTCCCGCGGTTCCTGGATCAGGGCGTCCTTGGACGGCGTCAGGCCGGCATTCACCGCGTAATCGGTGTTGATGACCGCCGCGTCGAAATCCTCGAGTGCGCGCGGCAACTGGGCCGCCTCCAGTTCCACCAGCTTGAGGTTCTTCGGATTGCCGGCGATGTCGAGAATGCTGGGCGACAGGCCCTTGCCGTCCGCCAGCGTCAGCAGCCCGTGCGCCGCCAGCAGGTTCAGCGCACGGCCGCCGTTGCTGGGGTCGTTGGGGATGCCGATGGTGGAGCCGGGCTTCAGGTCGGCGAGCGATTTGACCTTGCGGGAATAGAGCCCCATCGGTTCGACGATGGTGTGGCCGATCGACACGATCTTATAGCCGCGCGCGGCGATCTGGGCATCGAGATAGGGCTTGTGCTGGAAAGCGTTGGCGTCCAGGTCGCCGGCATCCAGCGCAGCGTTGGGGACGTTGTAGTCGGAGAAGGTGATGAGGTCGATGGTGAGCCCCTTGGTGGCCGCGACCTTCTTCGCCACTTCGGCGATCTCCTCCTCCGCGCCGCCCATGACGCCGAGCTTCACGGTCTCGGCCGCCTGGGCAATTTGCGCCGTGAGGAGGGTCAGGGCGACGCCGCCGGCCAGTCCGGCCCGGCGCAGCCATGAGGTCTTGTTGCCTTGCATGTCGTGTCCTTCTCATAAGAGCGGCGTCCGGCCGCCATTGGGAGGCCGCCAGATAGCCCGACCGGCCGGCAACTAACGCATGCAATTTCCAACGATCTGGTAGCAGAGCGTGGGGTCGCGCCGGTCGTTGTAGCGGACGGCGGTGACCTGCCCGCCATGCAGTTCGAAGGTGGCTTCGCAGCTGTAGGTGCGGGACCAGGTGGTCACGTCAGGCTCCCACAGCATAGGGCCGCGCGGGCCGAGCCAGGGGCTGGGCTCCCAATCCACATCGCGGTCGACCAGCGTCTGCCGGCGGGTATAGACCAGATATTCCCCATCGCCGGCGACGGCCGATCGCTCCGGCACCCCGGCACAGGACAGCAGGCTGGCCTTGCTCATGCCGACCATCGCCGCGGGTGCACGCAATGCCATCTCCGCCTGCGGGTTGGCGCAGGAACTCGCCAGAAAGGCGACTGCGGCGAGGCACCCGCCGCGCAAGACCCAGATCGTCGAACGCCGGCCGATGGTCATCTCTGGTCCTCCGCGATAGCGCGCAAACGAACGGGACTTTGCCTCAGATAAAGCGTCCCTTCGAATGCACAACAGCGATCAGCCGAGAACCGTGTCGTAGAGCAGCTTCAGGTTCAGCACGACGATGATGCCGGCGACGATCCAGGACAGGCCGGCGACCCAGCCGGGAACGGCGAAGCGGCCCATCTTGCCGCGGTCGGTGACGAAGCGGACCAGCGGAATGACGGCGAAGGGAAGCTGCATCGACAGCACGACCTGGCTGAACACCAGCAGCTGCGCCGTGCCGCTTTCGCCATAGAGCGCCGTCACCACCACCACCGGGATGATGGCCAGCCCGCGAGTCAGCAGCCGGCGCGCCCAGTGCGGCAGGCGAAGCCGCAGGAATCCCTCCATGACGATCTGCCCGGCCAGCGTCGCCGTCACGGTGGAGTTGAGGCCCGACGCCAGCAGCGCCACGGCGAACAGGGTGGAGGCGATGCCGAGACCAAGCAGCGGCGACAGCAGCTCGAACGCCTCGCCGATCTCCGCCACCTCGGTATGGCCGCTGCCGTGGAAGACGCTGGCGGCCAGGATCAGGATGGCGGCGTTGACGAACAGGGCCAGCATCAGCGCGATGGTGCTGTCGATGGTGGCCCAGGTGATGGCGTCGCGCCGCCCCTCCTCCGTCCGCGGATAGGCGCGGGTCTGCACGATGGAGGAGTGGAGGTACAGGTTGTGCGGCATCACGGTGGCGCCCAGGATGCCGATGGCGACATAGAGCATGCCGGGGTTGGTCACCACCTCCGCCGTCGGGATGAAGCCGTGGAGGACGGCGGCCAACGGCGGAGCCGCGGCGATGATCTGCACCAGGAAGCAGCCGGCGATGACCGTCAGCAGGGCGATGACGAAGGCCTCCAGATAGCGGAAGCCGCGCTGCATCAGCAGCAGCACCAGGAAGGCGTCGAGCGCGGTGATCATGGCGCCGCCGATCAGCGGAATGCCGAACAGCAGGTTCAGCGCGATGGCGGTGCCGATGACCTCGGCAAGGTCGCAGGCGATGATCGCCGCCTCGCATGCCACCCACAGCGTCAGGTTGATCGGGCGCGGGTAATGGTCGCGGCAGGCCTGGGCCAGGTCGCGCCCGGTGACGATGCCCAGCCGCGCCGCCAGCGACTGCAGCAGGATCGCCATCAGGTTCGACAGCATGATGACCGACAGCAGCGTATAGCCGAACTGCGACCCGCCGGCGAGGTCGGTCGCCCAGTTGCCGGGGTCCATGTAGCCGACCGACACCATGTAGCCCGGCCCGGCGAAGGCCAGCAGCCGGCGCAGCCACAGCCCGCCCTGCGGCACCGCGATGGAGGCATGGACCTCCGGCAGGCTTGGCCGGCCGTCACCGTCCTGGCTGGAGTATCTCCAGGCGCTGGGGGGCGGCACGGCGGCTTCGGCTTCCGACATCGGCGTGGGGCTCCCGGCCGTATTGCAAACTGGTATCAATCAAGTATGTACCGGGACATCGAGTATGCAAGATGCTATACTTTCCGGAACCAAACTTTTCCGGGGGGTGACGCGTGGCAGTCAGGGAAGGCGATGCATCCGCGCCGGCCGAGACGGCGCTGCCCGATGCCGAACTCCATGCCGAGGGCTTCCGCAAGACGCGGGAGGCGCAGCGCTCCGCCCTGGCCGAGGATTATGTGGAGCTGATCGCCGACCTGATCGAAAGCGGGCAGGAGGCGCGGCAGGTCGACATCGCCGCGCGGCTGGGCGTGGCGCAGCCGACCGTCGCCCGCATGCTGGACCGGCTGGCTGCCGACGGGCTGGTCTACCGCAAGCCCTACCGTGCCGTGTTCCTGACCGAGGCCGGCCGCCGGATCGCCGAGGAAAGCCGGGAACGTCACCAGACGGTGGTGGCCTTCCTCCGTTCCCTCGGCGTCAGCGCCGACACCGCGCGGATCGATGCCGAGGGCATCGAGCACCATGTCAGCGCCGAGACGCTGGACGCCTTCCGCCGGGCGCTGACGAAGGGCGGCTGAGTGGTCCTCGGTCGGAGGGCCTTCAGCCGGCCAGACCGTTGTCGATGGCGATGCGGATCAGGGCGCGGGTGCTGTCGGCGCCCAGCTTGTCCTTGATCTGGGTACAGCTGTTGGCCACCGTTTTCTGGCTGATCCCCAGCCGCTCTGCGATGGCCGACGTGGTCAGTCCGCGTCCGACCAGCCCCAGTATTTCCTGTTCGCGCGGGGTCAGTCCCGCCAGCGGGTCGGACGGCGGCGTCAGGGTCATCAGCGCCAGATCGCGGGCAAGGCCGCTGTCCAGATGGATGCGCCCGGCCAGCACCGTGCCAATGGCGGAGGCGAGGCTGTCCGGCGCGTCGTTCTTGGTGACATAGCCTCTGGCTCCGGCTTTCAGGGCACGGGCGGCAATGGCCGGATCCTCGTGCATGCTGAAAATCAGGACGGGCACGGCCGGTGTTTCCTCGCGGATGGTACGGAGCACCGCCATCCCGCCGCCGTCGCCCGGTATGTTGAGGTCGAGGACGACGACGTCCGGCCGCTCCGCCCGCCACAGGGCCAACGCGCTGTCGACATCCTCCGCCTCGACCACGCGGCCGAGCGCCGCTTCGGCCAGAAGGCGTTGGCAGCCGGCCCGGACAATGGGATGGTCGTCGACCAGAAGAATGGTGCGGGTCACGTCATGCGCTCCAATGCGGGCGGCGAGGATGGGGAGGGGGCCGGCCGGCACAGGCGGGCCGACACGCGGGTGCCGCCGCCGGCCGCGGTTCCGATCGTCAGGGTGCCTCCAAGCGTTCGCACCCGCTCCGCCATGCCGGAAATGCCGAAGCCGCTTTTCCCTGCGTCTCCGCCGTTCGGCAGGCCCGGGCCGTCGTCGGTTATGGTGATCTCGACCATGTCGGGCTCGATCTGCAGGCCGACCGCGACGGCAGACGGCGCTGCATGGCGAAAGGCGTTGACCAGGGACTCCTGCACCAGCCGGTAGACGGTCAGCCGCAGCACCTCGTCGCATGCGTCGAGATCGGCAACGGCCGCGGGCGGTTCGATGGCGAGCGTCACGGCAATGTCGGGCTGGCGCCGCATCCACTCTCCGGCCAGTTCGGCCAGCGCCTCGCTCAGCGGCAGTTGGTCGAGCAGGGCGGGGCGCAGGCGGGCCAGGATGCGGCGGCTCAACCGATGGACCTCCGCCGCCGTGTCCAGGATCTTGCCGGCGCGTTCGGCGGCTTCGCTGTCGGCATTGCCGTCCCGCAGGCGCAGGATGCGGCCGGCATCGACCTTGATCGCGAACAGGGCAGCGCCGAGTTCATCGTGGATTTCGCGGGCGATCTCCCGCCGTTCGGCATCCTGTGCGGCGACGATCCGCTGGCCAGCCTGCCGGTTCTCCCGCTCCGCCGCCGCCAGACCGTCGGCCAGCGCGGCGATGCCTGTTCCCAGCCGGTTGAGTTCGGGCACGCCGCGACTGTCGACGGCAAAGGCATAGTCGCCGGCGCGCAGCCGTTCCACCCCCGCTTCGAGCCGCGACAGCGGAGCCAGGGCGCGCCCGACCGCGAGATGGGCGGCCGCCATCAGCAGCAGCCCGACCGCCAGCATCGCGGCGGCGAGATCGCTCATATCCTCCCAAACCTCGGCAATCTCGTCCCAGGGTTCGGCAACGATGCGCAGATCGCCCCCCACCAGCCGCCGTTCCAGCGGCTCACCGCCGATCAGCACGGCGAACCAATCGGGGGCATGCCGTTCCCTTGGTTCCGGCTTCGGCAGGCCGTCGGGTCCGATGAAGCGAAGATGGCGCAACCCCATCCTGTTCAGGATGTCGATGCCGCCCGGCATCTCCCCGCGCTCCGCCATCGCCTTTCCCAAGGCGCCGCCCAACTCGAGGGCAGAGGCCATTTCCGCCCGGACGGCGTCGCGGGCGTTGGCGACCATCACCGCCCCGCCGGCTGCCGCCATCAGCAGCAGGAATAGCCCGATCAGGGCCAGGATGCGCATCCGCAACGACACCGCCGCCCACTCCGCAATAAGACCAATGACGGAATGTTAGTCGATCCATCGGATCGGACGCCATCCGCCCTTCGGACAATCGAACGACGATGCAGACGTGGATTTGCGGGTGCCGCATCGGCGGACGGGAAAAAATCCCGGTCCGGTCGGGATGTTGTCATGGCCAACCGTCAAGAATTTCTTCCCCGGATTGTCGAATGGAACGGCTGCCCCGACGGAGAGACTATTGGAGCCGGCAAGACATGGTGCTGTGCGCCGGGCGGGATGCACAGGCCGGCTTTGAAAAGGTCCTGCCACTCAGAAAGCAACGGCCTTCTGGCACGACATCGTCACGTTCGGCTTTTCCCGGTCCCGAGGGCGGCATCGCCTCCCGCCGCCCGCAGGATCGGGGAAGGACCGGCGTGGCGATATCGCCGCCGCGTCGCGGCGGACGACACAAACGCCGCATGGCGGCCAATCATCCGGGGGAAACGCATGACACTTTCGTCCTACAGCATGGCGGCAAGCAGCACGACCTCGGCCTTCGCCAGCGCCAAGCTGCGCCGCCGGACCCATCTGGCCGGCATCACCGGCGTGCTCGCCGCGTTGTTCCTGGCCGCGGCTCCGGCGGGTCCAGCGCTGGCCTCCGAGGTCACATGGGATGCCATCGCCAACGATGCGAAGAACAGCGGCGACGTGCTGATGTACGGCATGGGGGTGGAAGGCAAGCGTTTCAGCCCGCTGAAGCAGATCAATGCCGAAAGCGTGTCCCGGCTGGTCCCCGCCTGGTCCTTCTCCTTCGGCGACGAGAAGCAGCGTGGGCAGGAGACCCAGGCGCTGGTCCATGACGGCGTCATCTACGTCACCGCCTCCTACTCGCGGATGTTCGCGCTGGATGCCAAGACCGGCAAGCGGCTGTGGAGCTATGCCCATCGCCTGCCGGACGACATCCGTCCCTGCTGCGACGTGGTCAACCGCGGTGCGGCTATCTATGGCGACAAGCTGTTCTTCGGCACGCTCGATGCCTCCATCGTCGCGCTGAACAAGGACACCGGAAAGGTCGTCTGGAAGAAGAAGTTCGCCGATCACAAGGTCGGCTACACGATGACCGGCGCGCCGACCATCGTGAAGGACCAGAAGACCGGCAAGGTTCTGCTGATCCATGGATCTTCGGGGGACGAGTTCGGCGTGGTCGGGCGGCTGTTCGCCCGCGATCCCGACACCGGCGAGGAGATCTGGATGCGTCCGCTGGTCGAAGGCCACATGGGCCGGCTGAACGGCAAGGACAGCACGCCAACCGGCAGCGACAAGGCTCCCTCCTGGCCGCGCGACAAGGACGGCAATCTGGTGGAGGCCTGGAACCATGGCGGCGGCGCGCCGTGGCAGAGCGCCACCTTCGACGTCGAGACCAACACCATCGTCATCGGCACCGGCAACCCGGCGCCGTGGAACGGCTGGGCGCGCTGGCCGGGCGACAGCCTCTATACCTCGGGCCAAGCCTATGTCGATCCGACCACCGGCGAGCTGAAGGGCTTCTATCAGCACACGCCGAACGACACCTGGGACTTCTCCGGCAACAACGAGCTGGTGTTGTTCGACTACACCGACTCATCGGGCAAGACGGTGAAGGCAACGGCCCATGCCGACCGCAACGGCTTCTTCTATGTCACGGACCGGGTGAAGCTGGCGACGGCCGGTGGCGAGCCGAACAAGCCGAACAGCGTGATCGCCGCCTATCCCTTCGTCGACGGCATCACCTGGGCCAAGGGCATCGACCTGAAGACCGGCCGCCCCATCGAGAACGAGGGGCAGCGTCCGCCGCTGCCGGCCGAAGGCGAGAAGCGCGGCAAGCCGGTCGAGGTGTCGCCGCCCTTCCTCGGCGGCAAGAACTGGAACCCGATGTCCTATAGCGAGGACACCAAGCTGTTCTACATCGCCGCCAACCATTGGAAGGAGGATTACTGGACCGAGCATGTCGGCTACAACCCCGGCTCCGCCTATCTCGGCATGGGGTTCCGCATCCACAAGATGTTCAACGACCATGTCGGCAGCCTGCGGGCACTGGATCCGAAGACCGGCAAGATCGTCTGGGAGCATAAGGAGGAACTGCCGCTGTGGGCCGGCACGCTGGCGACCGCCGGCAATCTGGTCTTCACCGGCACCGGCGACGGCTTCGTCAAGGCCTTCAACGCCAAGACCGGCGAGGAGCTGTGGCACTTCCAGACCGGGTCGGGGATCGTCTCCTCCCCCATCACCTGGGAGCAGGACGGGGTGCAGTATGTCGGCATAACCACCGGCTATGGCGGGGCGGTGCCGCTATGGGGCGGCGATCTGGCCGACCTGACCACCCGCGTGACCCAGGGCGGTTCCTTCTGGGTGTTCAAGCTGGCCGACGTGAAGGTCTCCAGCACCAAGTGACCGGATCCTGAGAAACCGGAGCATGGAGCGCCGGGGCGATTGCCGCCCCGGTGCCTTTCATCGGAGGCATCACCATGACGTCACGCACCAATCACCTGCCGCTCCCGAAGCTTTTGGCTCTGAGTGCCTTGACCTTCTGCCTTGCTGGGCCGGTCCCCACGGCCCTTGCGGCAGAGATGGAGACGGCGGCAATTCCGGCGGCCATCGACGACCAGACAGCACAACCGGTCGGAGGCGGCGAGGAGGAGCGGGCGAGCGTCGTCGATGGATGCACGCTCGGCCCCCGCATCGTCTGCCCGAATCTGGACCTGCGGCACCGCAATCTGCGTGGCCTGTCGCTGGCGGGGGCCGATCTGCATGGGGCCAATCTAATGCGGGCCGACCTGCGCAAGGCGGATCTGCGCGGCGCCGACCTGACCGGCGCCATTCTGGACGGTGCCGACCTGCGCACCGCCTTCCTGCAGGGCGCCCGCCTGTCGGGAGCGCGGCTGCGCGGCGCCAATCTGGAGTTCGCCCGCGCCACCGGCGCGGATTTCACCGGCAGCGACCTGACCGCCGCCAATCTGGAGGCGATCCGTGCCGACAAGATCAATCTCGCCGGCGCCAGCCTGGAGGGGGCCAATCTTCAGGAGGCGAAGATGGCGCTGTCCAACCTGTCCGGCGCCAACATGGACGGGGCCAAGCTGCGCTTCGCCATCTTCCAGGATGCGCTGATGACCGGCTGCCGGGCTTGCCCCACCGGCTGGTGATCTCAACAGTGCCTGCCGCGCTTCGGGGTCGCGGCGTCGCAGCCGCAACAGCCTCCGCTGCAGCCGCCCGCCTGTGACGGCACCGGCCGTCCAGCGAGCCGGCGCAGGCGGTTGCGCAAAGACGCCGGCAGCAGGATGGTCCAGGCCACCCAGGCGAAGGCCGCAGCGACGATCAGCCCAACGATAAGGCTTTCCATCATGACCTCAGCCTCCCAGCAGGGCGGTGGACAGGCGGAAGGTGACGAAGGCGGCGCCATAGGCGAGCGCGGTCATGTAGGCGATCATCACCAGCATCCAGAACCAGCTGTTGGTCTCCCGCTTCACCACCGACAGGGTGGAGACGCATTGCGGGGCGAAGACGAACCACGCCAGCAGGGATAGGGCGGTCGGCAGGCTCCAGTCCGCCGCCAGCACGCCGGCCAGCGAACCGGACAGCGCGTCGCCCGTCTCGCTCAGCGCATAGACGGTGCCGAGCGCCGCCACCGCCACCTCGCGCGCCGCCATGCCCGGCACCAGGGCGATGGCGATCTGCCAGGTGAAGCCGATGGGGGCGAGCAGCGGCGCCAGCGCATGGCCGAGCATCCCGGCGAAGCTGTAGTCGATTGCCGGACCGGTCGCACCGTCCGGCGCCGCCGGGAAGCTGCCGAGGAACCACAGCAGGATCATGATGGCGAAAATCACCGTCCCGGCGCGGGCCAGGAAGATGCGCGTCCGCTCCAGCAGGCCCAGCAGGATGTCGCGCGGGCTGGGCAGCCGGTAGGACGGCAGTTCCATCAGCAGCGGCTCGCGGGCGCCCTTGAAGATCGTGCGCTTCAGCACGAAGGCGACCGCCAGCGCCGACAGGATCCCGGCGGCATAGAGGATGAACATCACCAGCCCCTGCAGCCCAATCATGCCGCCGGCCACCGTCCGGCTGGGGACGAAGGCGGCGATGATGAGGGTGTAGACCGGCAGCCGGGCCGAGCAGGTCATCAGCGGCGCGATCATGATGGTGGCCAGCCGGTCGGCGCGGTTCTCGATGGTGCGGGCGGCCATGATGCCGGGAACCGCGCAGGCGAAGCTGGACAGCAGCGGGATGAAGGCCCGGCCGTGCAGCCCGACCCCGCCCATCAGCCGGTCGAGCAGGAAGGCCGCCCGCGCCATGTAGCCGGTGGATTCCAGGATCAGGATGAAGAAGAACAGCACCAGGATCTGCGGCAGGAAGATCAGCACGCTGCCCACCCCGGCGATGATGCCGTCGGTGATCAGGCTTTTCAGCATGCCGTCCGGCAGGGTGGCACCGGCGGCGGCCTGAACCCAGCCCAGCGCGCCGTCGATCATGTCCATCGGTACGGCGGCCCAGGCGAACACCGCCTGGAACATCAAGAACAGCACCAGCAACAGGAAGGGAAGGCCGACCGCCGGGTGCAGCAGGGCCGCGTCGATGCGCCGGGTGGCGAGCGACGGCTTCCCGGCATCCCGGAGCGCGGTGGCGAGGATGCTCTCGACCTCTTGGTGATAGGCGCGCAACTCCCGCGCCGACGGCTCGCTCCAGTCGCAGGGCGCGGCAGTGAGATCGGTCGTCATCGCCATCATGCTGCGGTCGATCTGGTCGAGCAGCCCGACCACGCCGTTGCGCCTGATCGCCACCGTCGGCACCACCGGGACGCCCAGCGCCGCCGACAGGGCCGCCGCATCGACACGGCAGCCGCGCGCCTCCGCCACATCCATCATGTTGAGCGCGAGGATGATCGGCCGGCCGAGCTTCTTCAACTCCAGCACCAGCCGCAGATGCAGGCGCAGGTTGGTGGCGTCGGCGACGCAGACCATCGCATCGGGCAGCGCCTCGTGCCGGAAGCGGCCCAGCACGACGTCGCGCGTCACCTCCTCGTCGGGGGAGCGGGCGCGCAGGCTGTAGGTGCCGGGCAAATCGACGATCTGCACGCGGGTGCCGGCGGGACTGAGAAATTCGCCGACCTTGCGCTCAACCGTCACGCCGGGATAGTTCGCCACCTTCTGGCGGGCGCCGGTCAGGGCGTTGAACAGGGCGGTCTTGCCGCAGTTGGGATTGCCGACCAGCGCGATGCGCGGCGGCACGGCCAGAAGCGCGGAGGAGGATAGAACGGTATCGGACATCGCGGAAATCCTTCCGCAGGAAGGGGAGGCGACGCTCAGCCGAGCGTCACCAGAACGGCGTGCGCTTCCGCCCGGCGCAGGGCCAGGGTGTGGTCGTCGATGCGCACGGCAAGCGGATCGGCGCCGGGGAATCCCTCATGCAGGATTTCCACACGGGCGCCTTCGATCAGGCCCATCTCGATCATGCGGCGTTCCAATTCGCCGGGCGGCAGCGGGGTGACGACGGCGGCCTCGTCGAGGCCGGTCACCACCGCGCGCTGACCCTTGCGCAACGCGCCGAGACGGCAGCTGTCGCCGCTGGACGGAGGGTCGGAGGTGGTGCCGGGGGAGATGGGATGTCGCAGG
This sequence comes from uncultured Azospirillum sp., assembly GCA_965650625.1. Taxonomy (GTDB): domain Bacteria; phylum Pseudomonadota; class Alphaproteobacteria; order Azospirillales; family Azospirillaceae; genus Azospirillum. The sequence goes on from CBFGPE010000033.1 coordinate 22,064, forward strand.
CCGGAAACAGGGAAGGTCATTCGGGGTCACCTTTCGGCGGCGCTGGGCCGCAGGTGCCATAGTGATGCGAATAACTCGCAATTGCGATGCGGCGAAACGTCGCAAAGCTTGCCGGCTGGCGACCGGCCGGGAGGCACCCGTCCTTTTTGCACCCTTGCCCCGGCGGCGCCGCGGCGACCAAATAGAGGCCGGAAATCAGGCCGTTGCCCAGCCGGGCGATGGCCGGTCGGGAAGGCTTATGATGACAGAGACACAAAAGGATCCCTTCGCCGCGGCGGCGTCCTTCAACGCCGGGGTCTACGGCACCGGGCTGCGGCCGGTGCGGGCGGACCGGCTGGCGGAAGCGGTGCGGCGCCTGCTGCGGGCGGCCGGCAGCGAGGCGGGGGAGGCGACCGTCGTCGCCGACCATCTGGTGGAGGCGAACCTGCGCGGCCATGACAGCCACGGCGTCGGCATGCTGGCCATGTATATGCCGGCGATTGCCGCCGGGCTGCTGCGGCCCAACCAGCATGCGACGGTGATCGGCCGCTCCGGCCCCTTCCTGGCGGTCGGCGGCGGCAGCGGCTACGGTCAGGTGATCGCGCGCGAGGCGATGGACCTCGCCATCGAACAGGCGCGGCAGGAGGGGTTGGCGGTGCTGTCCCTGCGCGACAGCCACCATATCGGCCGGGTCGGCTCCTATGGCGAACAGTGCTGCGATGCGGGGCTGATCGCGCTGGCCTTCGTCAACGTCGTCACCCGCCCGGCGGTGGCGCCGCATGACGGCATCCGGCCGCGGCTGGGCACCAACCCGATCTGCATCGCGGTTCCGGGAACGGGTTCGACTCCGGCCCTGGTGCTGGATTTCGCCACCAGCGCCGTCGCCGTCGGGAAGTGCCGCGTCGCCATGGGCAAGGGGAAGGAAATGGCGCCCGGCCTGCTGCTCGATCAGCAAGGGGAGCCCACGCAGGATCCCGGCGTGATGTTCCAGGACCCGTCGGGCGCCCTGCTGCCGCTGGGCGGTCACAAGGGGTTCGGACTGGCGCTGATGTGCGACGTGCTGGCCGGGGCGCTGGCCTCGGCAATGCCGGGCACGCCGTCGCACCAGAATTCCGGCCGGGTGATGAACAACATGTTCGCCATCGTCTTCGACCCGGCGCGCGGCAGCAACGCCCAGTGGGCGGCCGATCTCGACGAGCTGGTCGCCTATGTCCGCGACACGCCGACGGCAGCGGGGGCGGACGCCATCCAGATGCCGGGCGAGCCGGAAAGCCGCACCCGCCGGCAGCGTTTGGCCGAGGGCATCCCGCTGGACGGCGCCACGCTGGCGATGCTGGACAGCCTGGGGCGAGAGCGCGGGCTGGAGTTGGGCGAGCTGCTGGCCTGACGGCGGTCAGCCCAGCAGCTTCAGCGTCGCCTCGTCCGGCTGGCCGCCGCAGTAGCGGTCCAGGGCCCTGCGGTAGAGATCGCCGTCCTCTGCCGCAGCCTGGGCGAACAGCGTCATGGAGGAGCAGAACTTCAGGTCGTCTGGCGAGCCGAAGATCTCATGAAGCGTCCGCCCCTGCACGGACAGTGCGGCTTCCGTCGCCTGCGCCAGCCGGGGACCGAGGGTCGGGTGCGCCAGATAGGCCCGCGCCTCATCGAGCGAGGCGATGCCGTAGAACTGCGCGGTGGGGGAGTGGCCGAGGTCGCGCAGTTGCGGGAAGACGAACCACATCCAGTGGCTGCGCTTGCGGCCGGCCCGCAGTTCCTTGAGCACGGTCGCGAAGACCGGGTCCTGCGCCTTGACGAAGCGCTGGAGGTCGAAAGGATCGCCGTCCGGCATGGCACCGCTCCCCGTTACGAAATCCCATGCCGAGACATCGGTTGTGGAGCAGTGCTTCGCAACGGCAATCTGCCGCTATCAGCTTCCGTTGCCCAGCGCGATGGCGATCTTGCCGAAATGGCTGCCGCGCGACAGGGTGGCATAGGCGCCGGCCGCATCCTCGAAGTCATGGACACGGTCGACCACCGGGCGGAGCTTGCCGGTTTCGATGGCGCGGACGGCCTGGCGCAGGTCGGCCACCGATCCGGTGTTGCTGCCGACCACCTTCAGCATCTTCAGGATGATCGGGAACAGCGAGGCATGAAGGTCGGCGCCGCTGAGGAAGCCGACGACGAAGACCGTTCCCTCCTCCGCCGCCGCGTTCAAGGACCGGGCGAAGGTCTGGGCGCCGCCGGTCTCCACCACCAGATCGACGCCGGTCCCGCCGGTCAGTTCCAGAACCCGCGCGTCCCAGTCGGGGGTCGTCCTGTAGTTGATCGTCTCGTCGGCACCGAGCGCCTTCGCCCGCTCCAGCTTCGCGTCGGAGGAGGAGGTGATGATGACGCGGGCGCCCGTCGCCTTGGCGAATTGCAGGGCGAACAGGCTGACGCCGCCGGTGCCGAGCAGCAGCACGGTGCTGCCGGGACGCACCGCGCCGGTGCGGATCGCCCGCCATGCCGTGGTCGCGGCGATGGGCAGGGTCGCCGCCTCGGTGAAGGATAGGTGGCTGGGCATCGGCAGGAGGCTGGCGGCGGGGACCACCGCATAATCGGCGAGCGAGCCCGGCATGGTGATGCCGCGCATCCGCCGGCCGGCGACCGGCGGCAGCGCGCCGGCCTGCCAGTCCGGCAGGAAATGCGGGATGACCCGGTCGCCTTCCGCCAGTCCGGTCACGCCGGGGCCGATCTCCGCCACCTCTCCCGCACCGTCGGCGACGGGGATGAGCGGCATGGACGGCACGGGGAAGGCGCCGGTCGCCACCGCCAGATCGACATAGTTCAGGCTGGCGGCGCGCAGGCGGACCAGAACTTCGCCAGCGCCGGGGGTGGGGCGCGGCAATTCGGCGATGCGGAGGGCGTCGAGACGGGGGGCTTCAAGCTGATAGGCGCGCATCGGGGTGGTTCCTTGCTTGTTGTGGTGTGTGACGCAAAGCTAGCCCGTTGCGCTTGAGCCTTTAATCCGGTGTGTCTGCATGATATTACTGCATATCATGCACGAATTGAGCGATCAGGGGCTGGAGGAGGTCGCCGCCTTTCTGGCGGTTCTCGACACCGGGGGCTTCGCGCCGGCGGCGCGGGTGCTGAACCGCGACGCGTCGGTGCTGTCGCGCCGGGTGTCGGCACTGGAACGGCGGCTGGGCGTCCGGCTGCTGGAACGGACGACCCGGCGGGTGACGCCGACGGAGGCCGGCCGCCGCTTCGCCGACCGGGCGCGCATGGCCTTGACCCTGCTGGCCGATGCGGAGCGTGAAGCGGCCGATGCCGGGGCGGTGCCGCAGGGCACGCTGCGGCTGTCGCTGCCGGAGGCGTTCGGGCGGCTGTGGGTGGCGCCGCTTCTGCCCGACTTCCTCACCGCCTTCCCCCGCGTGCGGATCGAGGCTTTCTACAGCGACCGTTTCGTCGATCTGGTGGCGGAGGGGTTCGACCTTGCCATCCGCATCGGCCGGCTGCCCGACAGTTCGCTGGTGGCCCGCCGGCTGGGGGCGGAACGGCGGCTGGTCTGCGCCGCGCCATCCTACCTCGCCGCAAGGGGAATCCCGCAGGAGCCGGCCGAACTCGCCGGCCATGACGCGCTGCTGTTCGCGCTGTTCGACTCGCCGTCGGATTGGCATTTCAGCAGGGGGCGCGAGCGGGTGCGTGTGCGGCTGTCCGGGCCGCTGCTGACCGACAATGTCGACAGCCTCGTCCATGCCGCAGTGGCCGGAAAGGGGCTGCTGGTGTGTTCGGAATGGCTGATCGGGCGGGAACTGGCCGACGGGCGTCTGGTCCGCGTGCTGCCGGATTGGGAGGTCGGCAGCGATGCCGGCAGGGGCGGCGGCAGGGGCGGGTTCGGGGAGACCGCCATCCATCTGGTCCGCCCATCCGGCCGCTTCACCGCCGGCAAGACCCGAGCCTTCGCCGACTGGATCGCGGAGAGGCTGTCGCCCCCGCCCTGGAACCCTCCGCCCTGACGGGCGTCTCGGTCAGCCTCCGCCGATCTCCACCGGCATGCGGACGAGGTCGCGGTTCCAAGTGATCTTGCATTTGTCCAGGTTCAGCCGCGTCATGTAGACGTAGGCGGTCTTGCCGACATCGCCGAAGTTGCGGCTCTGGCTGGCGGGGTCGAGCAGGGCGGGGTAGTCGAAGGCCGCCTTGTCGCCGCAGCCGTAGCGGAACAGCAGCGGGGCCGCCCACAGAAGCTCCGGCTTCGACCAGTTCACCAGATCTGGAGAGGTCGTGGTCCAGATGCCGGTGCGCCCGTCGCGGGTCATCGCCAGCGTGGCGATGAACTGGCCGCTGGCGCGGTGGCGGACGATGCCGCGCACGGTGCCTTGCAGGACATCGGGGGCGACCGGGGCGCAGAGATGGGTTTCCGGGGCGTCTTTGGTTTGATCGTCGCGGACGAAGCGGACGGAGAAGGATTTGCCGTCCCAACCGCGCCAGGAATGCGGATCGGCGAGGTTGTCGGTCCGCATCAGGCAGGCGCCGCGTTTCTGCGCCCCGAACCGCTCGGCCCACAGGAAGGCGTACCAGTGGTCACCGTTGCGGACGATGTTGCTGGGCGCGAAATAGCCGGTGCGCTGGCCGACGTCGCCGCCGTAGGGATAGGGCAGCGTCGCGACCGTGTGGTTGGGCGGTGCCGCGCTCAGCCGGAAGCTCGTCCCGCCGTCGGTGGAAATGGCTGCGGTGATGCTGTTGCGCCAGCAGCGCATATATTGGCCGGACGGGCAGAGCGCACGGCGTTTCTGGGCGTGAAACTCGTTGCTGACCAGGGCGAAGACGGTGGTGCCGTCCGGGGTGTAGAAGGACGAAATCCAGCTGCGGTCATCATGCAGGCGCGGGTCGTCTTGGCCGTGGCCCTGGAAGATCACTGCGCAGTTCGGCCGCACGGCATCCAGCGACGGGCCGGTCAGCGCCCGAGCGGTGGAATGCGAGGCGATCAGGTGCACCGTGCCGCCCGCGTCCCGGAAGGCGCGCGCCGGGGTGTCCGGCGCGTCGCTTTCGGCGCAGGCGTCGCGCTGCCAGGAGGTCACCGTTTCCGGCTCCCCCGTCCTTTTGACCGTCAACGCGTGGGCGGGGGCGACGACCATGCCCAGCGACAGCACGAACGCCGCGGTGCGGCTGAGCATGGCGGCCTCCACTCGTCCCGTCACTTGCCGGTGGCGATGGACTTCAGGAAGGGCGCCGGCTGCAGCCGGTTGGCGATCAGGAAGTCCAGATAGCGGGCGGCCGATTCCGTACGGTGGCGGTCGTAGGCGTCGGGATCGAAGTTGATCAGCGACTTCAGCCGGTTGCGGGTCAGCGGCGCCGTCAGGTCGGCGGCGTCGGCATAGGGGACGCCGGTGTTCTCGCACAGCTCGCGCGTGCGGGAGTCGATGGTGACCGTCAGGCCCATCCGCTCCGCCTGGATCGCCAGCGCGACGCCGTGATAGCGGCAGCCGATGGTCAGGTCCTGCTGGCGCAGGGTGTCCATCCAGGCCGGCACGTCATAGTAGGAGCGCATGTAGTTCCGGCACCAGACCTTGAACTCCTCGAAGGAGTAGTGCGGCACGGTGTGGCGGTGGATTTCCTTCAGCGCATGCGGGTCGATGCTGTCGAACAGCCCGCGCGAGGCGCGGATCATCTCGCCCATCGACTGCACGATGTACTGGCCGGGCGCGATGGGATCCATCATCAGCGAGATCAGCTGATGCTCGATCTCCCGGGTCTTTACCCAGGCCTGATGGCCGCCGGCAACCGTAATCGAGCGCGGCAGGTCGAGCGCCGACCAGTTGGCGTGGATCTTCCGGCCCAGCCCCGGCGCCTGGTTGAGGAAATGCGACGGGCAGCCGCCGGGCAGTGAACCGGTGATGCCCAGCTTGTCCAGCTGCGCCGTGGTGTAGGCGCCACGGGTGTAGATGTTGGACGAGGTGGCGGAAGACGGGTTCGATGCCGCGATCACCTGCGCCCAGCGCAGCGTGCCGGGGCTGAGTTCGATGTCGTGCTCGTAGCTGTTCGCCTGGGCGCCGAGGCCGATGGCGACGATCGGCAGTCCGGACTTTTCCAGATTCTCCGCCATCTGGCCGTAATCGGTGTGGCGGCCCAGTTGGTTGGCGCAGGGGATGACGATGATGTCGGCGTTGTTCCGCAGCGTCTCGGCCGAAGAACCCCAGCTGAAATGCTTCACCGGGTTGGCGATGTGGCTGCAGATCGAATGCACGAAGGCGAGGTTGCCGTTGTTGTGTCCGATGCCGTTGTACAGGTCGTCGAAGGCGGCATTCGAATAGAGGCCGAGATTCGGCGTCTTCCACAGCACCGCGACGCGCAGAGGCTGGGACGATGCACGGCCGCCAGTGTGGCCAGCACTCTGACTGGCAGTCTGGCCGGAAGAGTGCGGCCGGTCGACAGGAGTGTCGATGACGATGTCTTCAAGCATGTCGGCTCTAGCCTCGGGTCGGTGGATGCTGGAAACTGGCCGACGGTAAGCGCAGAAGAGGTAGGACTGCAAGTGACATCCAAAAAATACCACGGCTGATTCATCGGAGGACAGTGCTTAGACTTTCTAAGCAGTTTTGGTGCCCTGAATGTTTTCTATGCTATTGGTGTAAACTGATCGATGATCTTGCGAAGTTGCATAGAAATTCGAAAGATGTTCGATGGCGGGATGAGGGGGGTTGAAAGCGGGGGGAGGCCGTCCCATCTGAGGCGGCGTTCCCGGAAATCAAGGCGGGAACCAAGCGTCAGCCAGGGTGCCAGGAAAATTCGCCTGGGCGTCCCTTTAATGCGTTGTCAAAATTCCTATATAGTGTTCGTTGCGCCGTTGATGGCGCCGACCCTGACAGAACGGCTTTCGCCCCTATGACTGTTTGCAATTCCCCGGTTCGGCCGCGCTGACCGCCTGGCCCTGCCGTTCCTCTCCGGCCCTGTGGCTTGCTGGCTGCGGCGCCACCTTCCCCGGCGCGGCGCTGCCCGCGGGGCTGGAGAGGACCCTTCTTTGTCCGTTCCTGCACCGAGGCCCGGTGCACGCCGTCCGACAGCGTCGAATGCCGGCAACGCAACAATCCAAAAATCCGACCTTCAACAGGACCGACCCGAACAACGCCGGGGTTTTTGCCCGCGGCGCCGCTCCCGTCGGCTGGGAGAAAAAGAGACACCATGCAGCGCAACGCTGAAACCCGCACCACTCAATCCGATACCGCCCCAACCCACGCCGCAGAAGCCCGCACCTCCGAACCCCGCACTGCGGAACCGATGCAGCTCTATCTGCAGGACGCCCGCAAGTATCAGTATCTGACGCCGGAACAGGAGCTCGATCTGGCCGTCCGCTGGCATGACCATCAGGATCCGGCCGCGCTCGACAAGCTGATCGGCAGCCATCTGCGTCTCGTCGTCAAGATGGCCCGTGGCTATCTCGGCTATGGCCTGCCGCTGACCGATCTGGTGGCGGAGGGCAATGTCGGCGTGATGCAGGCGGCTCAGAAGTTCGATCCCGCCAAGGGGTTCCGCTTCGCCACCTACGCATCCTGGTGGGTGCGTGCGGCGATCCAGGAATATGTCCTGCACAACTGGTCTCTGGTGAAGATCGGCACCACCGCCGGGCAGAAGAAGCTGTTCTTCAGCCTGCGCCGCCTGAAGGCGCGGATGCAGGAACTGGAGAGCGGCGATCTGTCGCCGGAAGCGGTGGAGAGCATCGCGACCGAACTGAACGTGTCGAAGACCGAGGTGGTGGAGATGAACCGCCGCCTGGGCAACGACCGCTCGCTGAATGTCGGCCTGTCGGAAGAGGGCGATGCCGAGTGGCAGGACCTGCTGGCCGACGACCGGCCGGATCAGGAAACGACGCTTGCCGACTCCGAGGAACGCCGCCGGCGCCAGCAGTTCCTGAAGCTGGGGCTTGGGGTGCTGGACGACCGCGAGCGCCAGATTCTGGTCGCCCGTCGCCTGCGTGACGAGCCGCTGACGCTTGAGGAACTGAGCCAGACCTTCCACGTCTCGCGCGAGCGCGTGCGTCAGCTGGAGGTGCGTGCCTTCGAAAAGCTCCAGAAGGCGGTGATCGCCACCGCGAAGACGGAGCAGGTGGCAATCGAGAAGAGGCGCTTGCTGACCAGTGCCTGAGCGGGCGGGTTGCAGCGAGATTTCGAATGGGCGCGGCTTTCAAACAGCCGCGCCCTTTTTGTCATGGCCGGCCGACCGCCGCATCTCCTGCACCTATAGGTAGGGGGCTTGCGGCACCGGAACCTCCCTTCGGGAGTGCCGGTTGATTGGGACACCGCCATCATTCAAAAGGGTAGTCCCATGGCTCGCGCCGCCAACACGCAACTCGCCGTCGTCACCGGAGCTTCCAGCGGCATCGGCTTTGAACTCGCCAAGCAATGCGCTGGCAACGGCTTCGACCTCGTCATCGCCGCCGATGATCCGGCGATCGAGCAGACGGCCGGCGAATTGCGCAAAATGGGAGCGGCGGTCGAGACGGTCCAGGCCGATCTGGCGACGGTGGATGGCGTGGACCGGCTCTATGCCGCGCTGAAGGGGCGGACGGTCGACGCGCTGCTTGCCAATGCCGGGCATGGGCTGGGCCGCGGCTTCCTGGATCAGGATTTCTCCGATGCCCGCCATGTCATCGACACCAACATCACGGGCACGCTCTACCTGATCCAGAAGGTCGGGCGCGACATGCGACGCCGTGGACAGGGGCGCATCCTGATCACCGGCTCTATCGCCGGCTTCATGCCCGGCAGCTTCCAGGCGGTCTATAACGGGACGAAGGCCTTCATCGACTCCTTCTCCTTCGCACTGCGCGACGAGTTGAAGGACAGCGGCGTCACTGTCACCTGCCTGATGCCCGGCCCGACAGACACCCATTTCTTCGAGCGCGCAGACATGACGGACACCCAGGTCGGCCAGGGGAAGAAGGACGATCCGGCGATGGTCGCCAAGGTCGGCTTCGACGCCATGATGAACGGCGAGGGAGACGTGGTCGCCGGCTGGAAGAACAAGCTTCAGACGGCGATGGCGACCGTCACCCCCTCCGGCGTTCTGGCCAGCCAGCACCGCAAGATGGCGGAGCCGGGGTCGGGCAAGCACTGAGGCGCCGGCCCGGCTCCGGAAATCGTCAGGTGTCCAGGCAACCACCCTTCGGCGCGACGGTGATGCGGATCAGTTCCGACCCGCCGCCGCCGAAGACGTTGCCGCCGGTGTAGGTCAGGCAGCCTTCGTTGCGGTAGATGACCTGCAGACGCTGGGCGTCGTTGCCGAAATAAAAGGGGATCCAGCGCTTGCCGGTCTCGTGCCGGATCATGTTGTCGGGCGCGCCGATCAGGGTGGAGACCTCCTCCATCGTCATGCCGATCTGCAGCTTGGCGAAGCGGCTGCCGGGGGCGGGGGTGCCGATCACCTCGCCCTCGTACCGGCCGTCGCGCGACTTCACCATCCGCGCGCCCGGCGTCGACGGCGCGGCGGACGCGGTCGCCGTCGTCCCGTTGCCGCTGGCCGTGCCCTGCTGCTGTCCGGCGCAGCCGATCAGCAGCGCCACGACGGACAATGCCGCCCAAGTCGTCTTCCCCACCATGTCTTTTCCTATTGGTTCTGTTCCGGCCGCGGCCATGTAGAGGCGACTATGAGGGCGATAACCAGTTGCCAGCATTGGCAAAGGCGGATGAGGAACACCTGACAGGGGTAGTAACAACAGGCAGCCTGCCGGCTGCTCCGCCGTTACGCCGCGGCCTCGACCTGTTGTTTGCCGCTGTAGTTCTTGAACAGATCGTAATCGGTGTCGCACCGCACCTGCGCCAGCCCGGCCGCCGCCATCGCAGCGGTGATGACCTCCGGCTCCACGCAACGGTCGATGGTTTCCCAGTAATAGCGCATCAGCGTCCGCCCGCTCTCTCCGCCACCGCTGAGGCGTGAGACCGCCGGCACCACCATGCCGAGATAGGCGTTCATCAGGTGCCGGGTGACCCGGCGGCGCGGCCGGCCGATCTCCATCACCAGCACCGTGCCGCCGGGGCGCAGCACGCGGCGGAACTCGCGGAAGGTGGCGGTCAGGTCGCCGACATGGCGCAACGCGTAGCCGATGGTCACGAGATCGACGCTGGCGTCGGCCAGCGGCAGCGCGTCGGCCACCCCCTGGATCAGCGGGATGGGCAGGCTGCGCCGCGCCTCCGCCAGCATCGCTTCACTGAGGTCCAGACCGATGACGTCGTCGGCATTGCCGCAGAGCGCCACCGCCTCCCGCGCGACCAGACCGGTGCCGATGGCCACATCCAGCACCCGCATGCCCGGCCGCAAGCCCGCCCGGCGCAGGCATTGCGCCCGGTACCAGGAGCCGGAGCCGAGCGCGAAGATGGCGTTGATCCGGTCGTAATGATGGGCGGTGCGGTTGAACAGCCCACGGACGAAATGCTGCCGCTGTGCCTTGTCTCCATAATAGGCGTCCAGCACCGGATGCGGTTCGACGGCGGCGCCGACGCGGGGGGAGGATTCGGTCGGCACGGCGGTGTCTCCTTCGTGGTTGGAGCCGGGATCAGTCGAGAATGTCGCTCACCGCGCTGACCCGACTGTCGGACCGGTAGAGCGAGAAGGTGAAGCCGGCCCCGACCGACAGGTTGACGGTGCGCTTGTAGAGCGGGCTGTCGTCGTTGGTGGCACCGGAAAACAGCTCTCCCCGCACGGCGCCGAAGGCGGAAATCCGCTCCGTCACCGGCATGACGAGGGAGCTGTGCAGGCGAAGACCCAGGTAACCGGCGCGGGCGTCGTAGGCCGGGCGGCCCGGCCGCGCATATTGCGGGTCGACCTGATAGAAATAATCCATCAAATGGCTGGAGGCGAAGATCGGCCCCAGGCTGAGGCGGAACTGGTCGTCGCCCGAAATCAAGCCGGCCTTGCTGTAGGCGACATCGGGGGCGAAGACGAGGCCGCGGTATTTGATGCGGCTGAAATCGGTGGAGAAGACGCTGCGCACCGGCAGGGTCAGGTCGATTCGCTCGCGCCGGTCGCTGTCGCGGTGCAGGTTGATCTTCAGTGCCGGGCCGACCTCGCCCAGCAGATCGATGTCGGGCATGCCCTGGCGCGCCCGGTTGTCGTCGGCCGAAGAACCCAGCGCGCCTTCCAGGCTGACCTCGAAGGTCACGCGGTCGGAGCGGTAGATGCGTCCCTGGATGCCGTTGCGGTCGGCGCGGAACACCTCGCCGCGATAGATGACATAGGGCAGGGCGGCGGCCTGGAGATGGTTCTGGTCGGCTGCGGGATAGTCGGGGATGTAGCCGACACCGCCGCCGATGCCAATCTCGAACAGAGGCTTGCCCGGTTCCTGCGCATAGCCCCGACCCGGCAAGCCGAGCACCGCCGACAAGGCGCAGGCGGCAACGGCAAGCGTCGTTGGCAACACACGCACCATGCATCCCCGGTTGAGTTTTTCGGTTTCAAGCCGTCGGCATCTTGTGGGCGTGGAACCCGGCAGGCAAGTGGCTTTGCATGTCACCAAATGGGTAATCACTTAAGACAATTGCGCAATCTCAAGTGCATTGGTGGAAATCTGTCAGCACTGTGCGGAGCGAATGAAATCGTACTGAAACATTGCTGCGGAAAGTTACTGGAACAGTGAACGCTGATATCGGTGGCGGGTGGATATATCCTTTTGGCTAGGCCCCAGATAAAGGGCAGTGTCAAGGTTTTGTCCCTGGATTGCGCGTGACGGGGTGCGATAAAATCTTGGCAGCAGTTGCCGGCCGCAGCGCCAGAAACGGGTATCCACGTCGAACACCCCAAAGCGGGACAAGCGGGACAAGCGGGACAAGCGGGAGAGCGGCAAAGCCCATGGTGTCGAACGGTTCCAACTACGACTGCGATGTCCTGGTGGTGGGTGGCGGACCGGCCGGGTCGACCGCGGCGGCGCTGCTGGCCGGAAAAGGCCATCGGGTGATGCTGCTGGAAAAGGACCATCACCCCCGCTTCCACATCGGCGAATCCCTGCTTCCCTGCAACCTGCCCCTGCTGAGGGAGTTGGGCGTGCTGGAGGAGGTGGAGCGGATCGGCATGCTGAAATGCGGTGCGGAGTTCGTGTCGCCCTATCACGGCAAGTCGGTGACCTTCGACTTCGCCAACGCCTGGGACAAGACCAAGCCCTATGCCTATCAGGTCCGCCGGTCGGAATTCGACCACATCCTGATCCGCAACGCCGCCGCCAAGGGCGCCACCGTCATCGAGGGCTGCAAGGTGACGGACGTCGACATCCAGGGGGCTGAGGGCACCACCGTCACCGCCCGCCAGGAGGACGGCACTGTCCGCACACTGCGCACGCGCTTCCTGGTCGATGCATCGGGACGCGACACCCTGCTGGCGTCCCGTTTCGGCATCAAGCGGCGCAACGTCAAGCACAACAGCGCGGCAATGTTCGGCCATTTCACCGGCGCCAAACGGCTGCCGGGCAAGGCGGAAGGCAACATCACCGTCTTCTGGTTCGACCATGGCTGGTTCTGGTTCATCCCGCTGGCGGACGGCACCACCAGCGTCGGCGCGGTCTGCTGGCCCTATTATTTCAAGACGCGGCGGACCGACCAGACCCGCTTCTTCCTCGATACCGTGGCGCTCTGCCCGGCGCTGGCGGAGCGGCTGGAGGGGGCGGAACTGACCGGCCCAGTGACGGGAACCGGCAACTTCTCCTACCAAGCGGACCGCATGTCGGGGCCGGGTTACGTCATGCTGGGCGACGCCTTCGCCTTCATCGACCCGGTGTTCTCCACCGGCGTCTATCTGGCGATGACCAGCGCCTTCGAAGGGGCCGAGGCGGTCGATGCCTGCCTGCGCGAGCCGGCGCGCCAGGAGCAGGTGCTGAAGCATTTCGAGCGGACGGTCCGCCAGGGCATCGGCACCTTCTCCTGGTACATCTATCGGGTGACGACGCCGGCGCTGCGCAACCTGTTCATGGGACCACGCAACGTCTTCCGGGTGGAGGAGGCGCTGCTGTCGCTTCTGGCCGGCGACGTCTTCCGCCCGTCACCGATCAAGACGCGGCTGAAGATATTCAAGGCGATCTACTACATGAACGCCCTGCTGGACTTCAAAAGGAACTACATGGCATGGCGGAAACGGCGGCAGAACGTGCGCACGCCTCTGGGCGACGCGGCCTAAGCTTTCTCGGCGCGGTCCGGTGGGCTTGGGAATATCCCTTGTTCTATGTCCTGCTGTTCCTATTCGGCCTGATGTCGCTGGCCTGGAGCCTGACGGCGGCGCTGATCGGTCCGCTTCTGCCGCGCCGGGTTGCCGGGCCGCTCGGGCGGCAGGCGATCAGGACGGGATTTCGCCTCTATCTCGGCACGCTGCGGGCCTGCGGAGTGCTGAAGACCGACCTGTCGGCGTTGGATTCGCTGAAGGGTGACGGCGGCTTGCTGATCTGCCCGAACCATCCGTCGATCCTGGATGCCGTGCTGCTGATCTCGCGCTTGCCGGACGTCGTCTGCATCGCCAAGGCCCCGGTTTACGACAACCTCCTCTACGGCGGCGGGGCGCGGATGGCCGGCTATATCCGCAATGACGCGCCCAACTCGCTGGTCAAGATGGCGGCACAGCGGGTGCGCGCCGGCCATCAATTGCTGATCTTCCCCGAAGGCACCCGGACGGAGCGGGCGCCGGTCAACCCGCTGAAGGGCGGCTTCGCGCTGATCGCCAAGACGGCGGGCGCGCCGGTGCAGACCGTCTTCATCGACGCCAACAGCAATTTCCTCGGCAAGGGCTGGCCGCTGTTCCGCAAGCCGGAGTTTCCGCTGGTCTACACCGTCCGCCTCGGTCGCCGCTTCGATCCGCCGACCGACGTGCGCGGGCTGGTCGAGGATCTTGAACGCCATTATAGGGCAGAGCTTTGAACACCGACGCCTCATCCAGCCATCTGGTCCTGATCCCCAGCTACAACACCGGGTCGAAGCTGTTCGAGACGGTGCGGGATGCCCGTGCCCATTGGGCGCCGGTCTGGGTCGTCATCGACGGCAGCACCGACGGAACGGCGGCGACGTTGCGGGCGATGACGGCGGACGATCCGCATCTGCGCGTGCTGGAACTGCCGGCCAACCGAGGCAAAGGCGCCGCGGTCCTGCATGGGCTGGAAGAGGCGGAGCGCTGCGGCTTCACCCACGCGCTGACCATGGACGCCGATGGCCAGCATCCGGCCAACCGCATCCCGCAGTTCCAGGGGGTGTCGATGGCCAACCCCGACGCGCTGGTGCTGGGAAAGCCGGTGTTCGATGCCGGCGCGCCGCGGCTGCGGGTGGGTGGGCGCAAGATCTCCAACTGGTGGGCCAATCTGGAGACGCTGTGGGGCGGGATCGGCGATTCGCTGTTTGGCTTCCGCGTCTATCCGATCAAACCGCTGCGCGCGGTGATGCGGCGCAATCCGTGGATGCGGCGCTTCGACTTCGATCCGGAGGCCGCGGTGCGGCTATGCTGGGCCGGCCTGCCGACCGTCAACGTGCCGGCCCCCGTCCGCTATTTCAAGGCGGAGGAGGGCGGGGTTTCCCATTTCAACTATGTCCGCGACAATGCCCTGCTGACCTGGATGCACACCCGGCTGATGCTGGGCTTCATCGGTCGGCTGCCGATGCTGGCGGTCCGGAGGGTGCGCTCCCGTCCGCTCAGATCATCCCTCCGTTGATCGAGACGATCTGGCCGGAGATGTAGGCGGCGCGGTCGGAGGCCAGGAAGGCGACGAGGTCCGCCACCTCCTCCGGCCGGCCGGCGCGCTTCATCGGCACCATCCGCTTGACCGTCTCGGCGTCGAAGGCGGCGTCGGCCATCGGCGAAGCGATGATGCCCGGCGCCACTGCGTTGACGGTGATGCCGCGCGGAGCGAGTTCCAGCGCCAGCGATTTGGTGGCGCCATGCAGCCCGGCCTTGGCAGCGGCATAGTTGGTCTGGCCGCGGTTGCCGGCGACGGCCGCAACCGACGATACGTTGACGATCCGGCCCCAGCGCGTGCCGATCATCGGCATCAGCAGCGGCTGCGTCACGTTGAAGAAGCCGTTCAGCGACACGTCGATGACGCGGCCCCACTGCTCCCGCCGCATCGCCGGCATCACCGCGTCGTCGTGGATTCCGGCATTGTTGACCAGGATTTGGATCGGGCCGGTTTCCAGCACGCGCTCAAGGGCGGTGGCGGTGGCCTCGGCATCGGTGACGTCGAAGGCAACCGCTTCCGCCGATCCGCCGGATGCCATGATCTCCGCCGCCAGCGCTTCGGCGCGGGCGGGGGAGCCGTTGGCGTGGACCAGCACATGGTGGCCGTCGGCGGAGAGCGCCTTGCAGATCGCGGCCCCCAGGGCGCCGCTGCCGCCAGTGACGAGTGCGCGTTTCATGAAACCCCCATTTCCGCACCGCCCGCGTCGATCACCACCGCCGCCCGGCCGCTCAGCAACTCGCGGTCGCCGGCCGAGAGGGTGAAGGCGTAGATTACGCGGCTGCCCTCGCCGGTCAGGTTCTCGGCGTCGATGACCAAGTCCTCCGCGATGTCGTCGAGCCGGGCGACGCGGCAAGCGAGGTCGCGCAGGCTGGCGAGGTAGCCGGCGGCGGGGCGCTCGCCGCCGGCCGTTAGCCCGCCATGCACCGCCATCGCCTGCGACGCATATTCGACGCCGCACAGCGCGCCGAGCCGTCCGGCATGGCGCAGCGGGTTGGCCGTGTCGCGGTGGCTACGGGCGATGCAGCGGATGCGGCTGCGGTCCCAGGACAGCACGCTGTCCAGCAGGCACATGGTGCCGGCATGGGGGATCAGCGCCGCCAGCTGTTCGCGCGTCATCAGCATGGCGCGCTGACCCGCACCACCACCCGGCCGTCCGGCGGCAGGTCGAGCACCACCGTTTCCGCAGCGCCGCCGGCGCCGACCCGTGCCAGCGCCGCCAGCAGCGGCAGGGCGCGGGCGGTCGGGTTGCCGGTGCGCAGGGTCTCCAGCCCGAGGTCGATCATGCGGCTGACCGGCTCCTCTCCGCGTGACAGGCCGATATCCAGTCGGGCGAGGCAGCGGTCGGTCAACTGCGGGGTCAGCACCAGGGCGGTGCCGAAGATGCCGGTAATAGGACGGACTCTGTTCAGCGGCTCCGGATAGGGCAGGTCGTAGGCGATCAGCCCGACGGTCCAGCCGTCGGCCGCAACTTCCGCCGCCGCCTCCAACAGGCCGACCTGGAAGCTTTCGTCATGGGCCGACAGGCTGGTGGAGGGCTCGCGGCAGCGGGTGGCGATGCTCCAATAGCCGGCAGGCGCGTTGTGGACGGAGTTGTGGAAGCGGGTCGGCGAGATGTCGCGCTCCTCCGTCGCCAGGGTTTCCAGGATCTGGTGCAGCGTATCGGGGTCGCCGCTGGAGGAGGTGAAGACGGTTGCGACGGTTGCCGGGTCGCGGCTGGCCTGCTCCAGCGCCTCCGCCCCCACCGCCATGGCGAGCTTGACGGTGGGCACGCTGCGGCGCCGTTCGGCCGGGGGCAGGAGCGGACTGGCGGTCAGCACGGCCGGCGCCGCGACATAGGGGCTGTTGCCCGCCAGGATGGCACGCGAGTCCGCCCAGCCCGGAAGACCGGGGCCGAGCAGGCCGATGCCCTCGACATAGGCCCACATCAGACGGCCCACCCGAAGATCAGGCTGCTGTTGCTGCCGCCGAAGCCGAAGGAGTTGGTCATCACCCGGTCCAGGCGTCCAGTCTCGTTGGCCTGCAGGTAGCGGCTGCGCAGGGCGGGATCGAGATTGCGGGTCTGCGGGCTTCCGGGAATCAGGCTGGTGCGCAGCGCCAGCACGCTGATGATCGCTTCTATGATGCCGGCGGCTCCCAGCGTGTGGCCGGTGTAGCCCTTGGTGGAACTGACCGGGGTGCGGGTGCCGAGCAGGCCGGTGATGGCCTGATCCTCCGCCGCGTCGCCGTAGGTGGTGGCGGTGCCGTGCAGGTTGACATAGTCGATGTCCTCCGGCCGCAGGCCGGCGCTGGCCAGTGCCCGCTCCATCGCCAGCCGGGCGCCCAGCCCTTCCGGATGCGGGGTCGACATGTGGTGCGCGTCGTTGCTCTCGCCGGTGCCCAACAGATTGATGCTGCCGGGGGCCGGCTTGGGAGCCACGCGTTCCAGCAGGGCGAAGCCGGCGCCCTCGCCGAGCGAGACGCCGCTGCGCTCCGCATCGAAGGGCCGGCAGGGGGTGGGAGAGACCAGTTCCAGCGAATGGAAGCCGTAGAGCGTCGTCAGGCACAGGCTGTCGGCCCCGCCGACCACCGCGGCGTCGCACACGCCGGTGGCGATCATGCGGGCGGCGTTGGCGAAGACCTTCGACGTGGTGGCGCAGGCGGAGGAGACGACGAAGGCCGGCCCTTCCAGCCCCAGGCGGCGGCGAACGAAGTCGGCGAGCGACCCCGTGCTGTGGGTGGTGGCGAAGCTGAAGGCGGCGGGAAGGGCTCCCGTCTGCGGATCGCGCGCCTGGAAAGCCAGTTCGGCCGACAGGATGCCGGAGGTGCTGGTGCCGAGGAAAACCCCGATCCGGTCGGCGCCGTACCGCTCGCGGACCGCGGCGACCGCTTCGGCGAAGCCGTCCTGGTGCAGCGCCATCTCGGCCAGTCGATTGTTGCGGCAGTCATAGCCTGCAAGCTCGGCCGGCAGCCGTGTGTCGTCCACCCCCGCCACCTCGCCGATGTGCGTGTCGAGCGTGACCGTTTCGAAGCTGCAAGGTTTCAGGCCGCCCCGGCCGTTGCGCAGAGCATACAGCGTTTCATCCTGGCCAGCGCCAAGACTGCTGACGATGCTCATATGGCTTAGGGAAAGTGGATGCACGATGAAGTTCTTATGATCGTTGGGCAGGGCAGGCGGCGGATTGCGGTTTCATTTTCGGTGAAATGCTAGCATTGGAAAATTCATGCCCGGAAGGACAAATTTGGACTGAGGCGTTGCTTCGGCGGCCTATGAACAAGGTGTTGGCAAAGGGCGTGCCCTGGCTCATCGGCAGAGCCTCCGTGGTGAAGCCAAAGTCGCTCAGCAGAGCGGACCACTCCGCCGCCGGGCGGTAGGTCAGAGGCTGGCGCCAGCGGCCACGGGCGGCACAGGCGATCTGCTCCGCCCAGCGGGTGATCTGGAAGGGCAGGCCGCCATCGGCGTCACCTTCCCGCAACAGCAGCAGTCCGCCAGGAGGCAGCGCGTCGGCGCAGCGGGCGAGCATTGCCTCCTGTTCGTTCCGGCTGAGGTAGAGCAGAACGTCGAGAATGACGATGGCGTCGCAGGCCGGCAGGTCGGCGTTGCGGATGTCGCCCTGGACGACGGCGTCGGCTCCCAGCGCCGATTGGGCGATCCGCACCCGTTTGGGCGACAGTTCGACGCCCTGCGTGGCGAGGGCGGCGGGAGGAGCGGGCCAATCGGCCGGCCAGTCGCCGCCTGCGTGCCGCTCCGCCGCCGCGCGCAGCAATGCCGTCAGAACCCCCTGACCGCAGCCGAGGTCGAGCAGCCGGCCACGGGCCGGCAGCAGCGGCTGACTCAGCAGGTGACGGAAGACGGGGTCGCCGGCCAGCTTGCCCTTGGCGAAATGCCAGGCGTAGCGGCCGCAACGGCGATAGGGGCGAGCGGCTGCGGCCACCAGATCGCGGAAGACGGCGTCAGTCATCGGCCACCACCTCCAGCGAAACGGCGATCAGCCCACGGGCGGCCAATGTGTCGAGCAGGTGCGGCAGCACCGTCAGCACCACCGGCCTGTTATCGTTGTCGCGGGCGGCGGAGCCGTCATGCAGCATCAGCAGGTCGCCGGGGGCCAGATTGCGGACAAGACGCCGCTCCACCCCGGCGGGGTCGCGCCGCACAGCGTCGTAGCCGCGCCGGGTCCAGGTCGCCAGACGCAGGCCGAAGCCGGCGAGCACAGGGTCGAGCAGGGGATTGCGCAGACCGGCCGGCGGCTTGAAGAAGCGCGGTGGCCGGCCGGCGAGGTCGGTCAGGATGCGTTGCGCCTCCCCCACCTCGCGGCGGATGGCGCGGATGCCCATGGCGGCGAAGCGGTGGGAATGGTGCCAGCTGTGGTTCTCCACCGTATGGCCGCGGCGGACGATGGCGTCGATCAGGGCGGGATGGCGAGCGGCGCGGTCGGCGATACAGAAGAAGCTCGCCTTGGCGTTCGCGCGGTCGAGCTGATCGAGGACCACTGGCGTCACCTCCGGATCGGGGCCGTCGTCGAAGCAGAGGCCGACTTGGCCCCGCCGCGCATTCTCCGCCGGCAGGCGTCGCAGGTTGGGACCGAGCAGGCTGCTGCGCGGCCAGAGCCCGACGGCTCCCAGCAGAGCATGGTTGCCGGCGACCGCGCCCAGCGCCCAAGGCCATGCCGTGGGCAAAGCCGCCGCACCGGCCAGGGCGGCGACGTGCAGGGCGGCCGATGCGTGGAGCAGCGGCGATGGGGTCCAACGGCGGTCAGCCATGGCTGGGCCCCTCCGTTCCGGAGGGCTGCCGCCGGCTCAGCACCGCGGCGAAGGCGAGGCTGAGAAAGGCGCCGATGGCCACCGTCATGCCGATGCCATGCAGCACGGGGATGGCGGAGAACGCGAGCGTGCCGAAGCCGATGACCGTGCAGAGGTTGGCGATGGCGACCGAGGCGACGGTACGTTCCCGCAAGGCGGCGGACGGCTCCGGCCGCTCGAACAGCAGGGAATAGTTGGAGCCAACACCGACCACCAGCAGCAGGCCCACCAGATGGAAGACCGACAGTGCCTGTCCCAGAGCGGTCAGCAGCGCCATGGTGATGACCACCGCCGCGGCCAGCGGCATCACCGCCGCGACCAGCGAGCGGACCGACCGCAGGGCTGCGGCCAGCAACACCGTGATGGCGATGGCGCCGAGAACGGCGAGCGTCAGCGCCTCCTGCCTATAGGTTCGGTACAGGCTGTCGGATTCCTCCTTCAGGTTCAGCAGGATGGCGCCCTTTGCCGCCGGATCGCCGGCCAGCCGGGTGGCGAGCGTCTGCGGATCGGTGACGCCGCGCAGGGGCAGCATCGCGGTCCAGCCGGTTCCGGTGCGGACCAGCAGGGAGTCGAATTTCAGCTTCAGGCTGGTGCCGTCCAGGCTGGCCGGCGTCAGCAGCGGTTGTGTCCGCGCCTTTTCCGCGTCGGTCAGGAAGGGGGTGAAGGCATCGGGGCGAAAGGGCAGACCTTGCAGGGCTTGGGTCAGGGCAGTCCGCAGTTGGTCGGCCGGCGGCAGGGCGGCTTGGCGGGCGCGCTGCGCCGTTTGGCTCGGAAGGACGAGGGCGGGAGAGTCGTAGCCGGCGATCAGACGGTCGCGGGCCAATGCCTCCAACGGGGTGGACAGGCGTTCGGCGTCGGCCAACGCCTCGTCCACCGTGGCTGCGCTGGTGACCAGCAGATGGCCGGCGTCGGGGGCGCCGAGGTCGCGGCGCAACGCTTCGTCAAGCCGCTGGTCGGCTTCCGCGATCGGGCTGAGGCTGGACAGCTCGGCCGACCAGACGGTCGGGCCCTGATAGGCCAGCCATACCAGAGACAGCAGCGTTACGGCGGCCAGGGGCAGGCGCAAGGCCGGGGCCGCACGTGTCAGGGTGGTCAGCAGCGGTGCCAGCCTTGCCGGGCGTTCGGTGGAGTAGCCCTCCGGCAGCAGGACCGGCAGCACCCAGCGGGTGACCGCCAATGCCACCACCAGCCCGGTGATGGAGAACAGGCCAAGCTGCGCCAAGCCGCTGAAGCTGGAAAATAGCATCGTGCCGAAGCCGACGACGGAGGTCGCGACCCCCAGCAGTAGCGTCGGCCAGATGCGCAGCAGGGTGCGCCGCGCCGGGCTGCCCGGCTGGGTCTGGGTGAACAGGTAGATTGCGTAATCGACGCTTTCGCCCAGCAGGGTGACGCCGAACCCCAGCGTGATGCCATGTACCGTGCCGAAACCCAGCCCGACCGCCGCGACGCCGGCCAGCGCGCCGGTCGCCGCCGGAAGCAACGACAGGGCCAATGCGCGGAAGGAGCGGTAGACCAGCAGCAGCACGCCGGCCACCAGCGCCGTGGCGATGATTGAGGAGCGCCTGGCGTCCGCCTCGATCCGGTCGCGTGTCTGGACGGAGAAGACGGCCGGCCCGGTCATCACCAGTCGGGCGGAGCCGGTTGCCGCCCGCGCCTCGTCGAAGGCGCCGCGGATCAGGTCGAGCGTCTTCTGCTGGGCGTCCATGTCGAAGCCGGGGGCGGTGGTCTGCACCAGCAGCAGTGCCCGCGCCCCGTCGGCCGACACCCACACGCCGTCGCGGCTGGCCGGGCCTGTGGCGTCGCCCAGCATCCGATCGGTCAGGCGCAGGATCTCTGCCGTGGGGTCGGCTGGGAGGGCCTGCTTCAGGGCCATGCCGGCGGGCGATTGCAGTAGGCGCAGGTCGTTCTGCAGGGCTTCGTGCAGACCCTCGGCGGTGAAGCGGTCGGGGGTGACGGCGGGGCTGAGCAGATAGCGGTTGGACCAGAGATAGGCGCCGTCGGCACCGCGCCCCGTCCGCTCGCCATTCTCGACCGCCGCCACCAGCGGGTTGCCGCGCAGCCGGGCGGCGAGGGCGCGGCTAAGGCCGGTCAGGCGATCCGGCGCGTCGCCTTCGATGGCGATCAGGATCAGGCGGGAGACGACGCCGTCGCGCAGCTGGTCGACCAGCAATTGCTGGGTGGCGGAGGGGGAACGCGGCAGGAAGGCGGACAGGTCGGCGGTGACCGGGGTGCGCGCCACCAGCAGGCCGCAGGAGGCGATCAGCCCGGCCAGCCACAGCGCAACGGCCCATCCACCCCGTCGCACCGCCGCCGTCATGCCGGGTCGGGCTGTATGGTCATAATGGAGCGGTCGCCGTCGGCCTGGAGGACCTCGATCCGGCGGATGGTGGCGTCGCGGCCGGCGATGAGGATGCGCTGGACGATCTTGCGCGCCTCCTCCGCCCGCGGGGTCAGCTGCATGCGCCAGTCCTGCGGCGTGCCTTCCAAAGCCACCTCGTAGAAGCGCATGAGGGTCGGCACGTCGCCGCGCAGAGTGGCGCGGATGCTCTCCACATAGGTCTGGATCTCCGGCATGGCGGAGATCGACAATGTGCGCGACGCGCCGTCCGCCTGGGTCAGGGTCAGCCGGTCGCCCTCCAGCCGCAGGCCTTCCGGCTGGGGTTGCAGGGTGCGCTTTTCGAGGAAATCAGGGCGGCGGTAGGTCAGCGTGCCGCTGCTTTCCAGCGGAGTCGTCAGCAGGCCGATCTCGCGCGTCTCGGTGAAGCGGGCGTTGGAACTGGGGATCCGGGCGAAGCGGGCGAACAAATCCTCCAGGCCCCAGGATTCGGCCGCCTGCGACGGGACCGCACCGGCCAGCAGGAGGGCTCCCAAGCCCACAAGGATCGGGCGGCGGGCCGGTCTATTTCCAGAAATCATAGAAATTGAACCAGTTGTAGGGGGAGGACAGGGCGTGATGCTCCAGCCGGTCGGCGAAGCGCCCGGCCGCCCAGCGGACAAGGCCCGGCCGGTCCTGCACCGGCACATCGGAGAAGTCGGCGATGCGCTCGAAATGGACGTCGTAGCGCCGGCCGCCTTGATAAATCCCGACCATCAGCACCACCGGCCGCTTCAGCATTGCCGCCAACTGGAAGGGACCCAGTGCGAAGCCTGCCGGCTGGCCGAGGAAGGGCAGGCGGACCTCCTCCTCGCCGTCCAGGGTGCGGTCGGCGAGCATGCCGACGAAGTGCCCCTGATCCAGCCTTTCGCGCACGCGCAGCATCGAATCCGGCCGGCCCAGCCCGATCACCTCCATCGACAGCAGCGGGTTGATCGCATTGAGCACCGAGTTGATCTTGCGGGCGTTCTCCTCATACATCACCAAGCTGACGCGAAGGTCGCGCTGGCGGTGGCCCAGCATGCGGATCGCCTCGAAGCTGCCCATATGGGCGCCGATCAGCAGGCAACCCTCCCCCCGCTGCATCAGGTCGATGACGATGTCCTCGCCATGGACGCGGATGTCGAAATCGTCGGACTGGTCGTTCAGGAAGAAGACGCGGTCGAGCAGGCAGGCGGCGAAGACGTGATAGTGGCGGAACAGGTCGCCGAAGCCGGGGGTGCGGCCCAGCGCCTTGGACAGGAACAGCGCCGAAGCCCGGCGCGGCTTGCGCGAGAACAGGACGAAATAGAGGCAGATCGGATAAAGCAGCAGCCGAGCCGCCCGTCGGCCGAGCCGCAGCGCGACCCAGACGATGAACTTGATGGCGGCGGTCGTGCTGCGCTCCGGCCGGGTCATCCACTCCTTGCGGCGACGGCGGCGCGGCGGCGGGGCGATGGGAGAGGCCGCGGCATCCGCTGTCGGCTTGGCGCGCAGGGGTAGCTTCATGAGGTCACGCTGCCGGTCATTACGGGGCGGCCTGCCACGCTGCCGGTGAAGGCGATGCCGCCGGCTGCGGTGGCTTGCCATTCGACGAGCATGCGGTCGCCCGGGCGGACCGGGTGCAGGAACTTGGCGGAGCGGAGGTGACAGGGGCCGGGAGTGAGTCCCTCCGCCGCGGCGATGGCCGTCAGGGCGGTGTCGAGCAGGACGGCCCCCGGAATGATCGGGTTGCCGGGGAAATGCCCGGCGGCGGTGGGATGGTCGGCGGGGAAGTGGATGTCGGTCTGGTTGGGCACGGCGGCGGCACCTAGTCGCGCTTGCTGTCGTCGAGCATCCGCAGCAGGGCCTCGCGCGGCAGCTTGCCGGTCGGGTTGCGCGGCAGGGCATCGACGAAGCGCAGGGGGCGCGGCAGGAAGATCGGGTCGATCCGCTCGCGCAGGCAGGCCTGCAGGGTCTCGGCGGTCAGGCCGGGGGCAACCACCAGGGCGGCGAGGCGGGTGGTCCCGCTGTCCCCCTCCCGCGGCATGAAGAACACGCCGTCCGTCACGCCCTCGATCGAGTTCAGATGGTGGTTGAGGAAGGCCAGCGAGCTGCGTTTGCCGGCGATGTTGACCTGATCGGCGGAGCGGCCGTGCAGGATGAAGCGGGTGTCGCTCTTCAGCTCGATCACGTCGGCCAGCAGCGTCTCGCCGTCGAGGAAGTCGCCGGAAGCCCAGGTGCCTTGCTCGTCCTGGCGCAGGCGGATGCCGTCGATGCAGAGCCATTCGGCCGTGGCGCTGGTGCGGCGGACGGCGAGCTGGCCGGTCTCCGAACAGCCGTAGATCTCGTGCAGCGGGGCGCCCAGCCGGGCTTCGGCGTCGATGGCGAGCTGCGGAGCCAGCGGGGCGGTGGCGCAGAGGATGAAGTCGAGCGGCGGCAGGGCGGTGCCGTCGGCGAGCAGGGCCTGCAGGTGGACCGGGGTGGTCACCAGGATGCGGCGGCCGGGCAGGTCGGCGAGGCTGGCGGCGATGTCGGCGGGGAAGAGGGGCCGGCCGCCATGCAGGACCAAGCCGTGCTGGAGCGCCAGCAGGATGACCGACTCCAGCCCGTACATGTGCTGGTGCGGCACGGTGCCGACCAGACCGGCGGAGCCGAGATCGGCGATCTCCAGCGCGGTGCCGGCGCCATGGACGCTGCGCACCAGGGTGCCCCAGCTTTTCACCTGCGGCATCGGCCGGCCGGTGGAGCCGGAGGTGAAGGCGATGGCCGCCACCTGATCGGCCGGGAAGGAGAGGTCGGCATCGAAGGGCGAGCCGGTCAGGCTGTCGAGGCCGCTGGGGGGAAGCGCCTCGACGCAGGTCATGCCGGGGTAGGTCGCGCCGGCATCGGTCAGGCAGATCAGGCCGGGATAGCTCTCTTCCAGCTGGCGCAGCGTCGCCGGGGTGTCGTTGGGGGGATGCAGGCAGATCTGCCGGCGCAGCAGGGCCGTACCCAGACCGACGGCGAAGCCCAGGCGGTCGCCGCACAGGTTCAGCAGATAGGCGCCGTCCGGCAGGCGGCGGGCCAGATCGCGCACGGCGGCGAGGTAGGCGCGCACCGTCACCGGCCGGCCGTCATGCCAGGCGAACAGGTCGTCGGGACCGCCGTGGCGCAGCAGCGGCAGGCGGGTGGTGGACAGCATCGTCATAGATTAGGCCGCTCCGAAAAGACGCGGACGACGTCGGCGATGGAGCCGTGGGAGTAGTTCCAGAACTTGCGCAGGCGGTAGGCGTATTCCGTCAGGAACATCGCAGCGACCAGCGGCAGGTCGAGGACGTTGATGAAGAAGGACCACACCGCCGGCGGGGCGAAGGCAAACAGCAGGGCCGACATCGCCAGCTGGCCGGCGAAGAAAAGGCACCAGGCGATGGTGACGCGGCGGGTGTAGACCAGCATCTCGTCGGTCAGGCTGCCGCGGATGCGCCGGGCGATCCAGGTGATCAGCGGCTCCCGCCCGGCCAGCAGGGTGCGGCCGAACAGGGTGAGCAGCCCGACATAGATGGCGGCATGGCTGATCGCCGAGGCGGCCAGCAGCCCGTCGCGGGCGGAGCGCCAGGACAGGCCGAACAGGGCGATGGCGCCGGCCAGCGCGATCCAGCGGAAGCGCGGGGCGGCACGGCTCACCACCAGCCCGGTGACCCCGGCCTGCACCAGAGCCAGCACCAGCGCGGTGTCGGCGTCGAGATCGGCGACGATGGCGCCATGGACCAGCAGGGGATAGAGCGCGAAGAGCGACAGGCCGGCGCCCACCGCGGCCCCTCCCCTGGTCCAGGCGGCGGCGGACGGCATCAGGCGGCTTTGAGCTGCTGGATGTGGCTGTTCAGGGTGCGCAGCGAGGAGAAGATCTTCGTGTTGTTCTCGTCGTCCGCCCGCAGCTTCACCCCGTAGGTCTTCGAGACGGCGAGCGCCACCTCCAGGATGTCGATGGAATCGAGGCCCAGCCCTTCGCCATAGAGAGGGGCGTCCGGGTCGATGTCCTCCGGGTCGGCTTCCAGGGTGAGGGTGTTCACGATCAGCGTCGCCAATTCAAGTTCGGTTGGCGACAGGGTCTGCAAGTCACTCATCATGCCTCACTAAAGCAACGCCTGTCGCTTCTGGGATGTTCTACCCCTTTAGATATAACCATTGGGTATAGAACGCCGTATTGAAGTGGCAGGATTCGCAATTTCAGACGTCACGATAGCTAGGCACCCGAAGCCGCGCCATCATTATTTTGGAGTGATCAATTTGTTTTGTTAAAGATTGAGTTTCTTTCTAGGGGTGGTGGCCAGGGGTGGGTTGCGCCCTGGAAGTGGAACATTTGGAACGCTATGGAACAGTTTTCGGGGTGGTGTTCAGTGTTTCATTCTCCCTCTCCCCCCGGGGAGAGGGTCGGGGTGAGGGGGGTGCATGGAGTGGATTTGGTGGGGAACGGGGAGCGCGTGATGCTTGCAGATCCTCGCCGCGCGTCCCCCTCACCCTAACCCTCTCCCCGGGGGGGAGAGGGGATCCCGGCGGGAGAGGGGATAGCGTGGGCTTGACCCGAAAACTCTAATCCCGGGTCGGGCGCGACACCATCGAAAGCTTCAAAAACGCCCTGCTTCAGCGGCCCAGCAGGCGGTCGATGGCGGCGCGGTCGGGCAGGGAGGGGATGGCGCCGGGGGCGGTGGTGGTCAACGCGCCGGCGGCGTTGGCGAAGCGGCAGATGTCGCGCAGGCGGTCGGGGGTGAAGGCGTTGTCCACATCTTCAAGGATGCCGGCCAGGAGTGCTGCGACGAAGGCGTCGCCGGCGCCGGTGGTGTCGACGGCGGCGACGGCCATCCCCGGAACATGGCCCGAGGAGTCGGTGGTCAAAAAGGTGCAACCGTTGCGGCCATGCGTCACCACCAGAAGCCGCAAGCCGTCATGCCAGAGGCCGCGGCCGGCGGTGTGCGGATCGGCGCTGCCGGTCAGGAATTCCAGCTCCTCGTCGCTCAGCTTGACGATGGACGCGGCGGCGATGCCCTGGCGGATCAGGCGTTCCGCCGTGTCGCGGTCGGGCCACAGGGCGAGGCGCAGGTTGGCGTCGAAGGAGACCAGCCGGCCGTGGCGGCGCGCCGTCTCCACCGCCAGCAGGCTGGCCTCGCGCGCGGATTGGTCGATCAGGCCGATGGAGCCGGAATGCAGCAGGCGGGCGGCACCGATGGCGTCGAGGTCGAGGTCGGCGGGGGAGAAGCCGGCCATCGGCTCGCCATAGAACAGGAACTCCCGCTCCCCCTCCTCGTCGAGGGAGACGAAGGCGACGGGGGTCTTGGCGTTGGGGACGAGGCGCAGGCGGGACACGTCGACGCCGGCAGTGGTCAGCGCCCGCGCCAGGAAACGGCCGAAGCCGTCGGCCGCCGTCCGGCCCATGAAGGCGCTGCGCACCCCCAGCCGGGCCAGCCCGACCGCGACATTGGCCGGCGCCCCGCCCGGCGCCGGATCGAAGGCGCCGATCACGCCGGGCTGCGCCGGGCCGGCGGGCATGAAGTCGATCAGCACCTCGCCCAGGCAAATCACATCGGGCGGTTGCAAAGCGGTCATGGCGTGGTCGTCCTTCAGCTGGCGACGCCGGTATAGCGGGCGAGCACGGCGCGGGTGCCGTCCGTCCACAGGGCGCGCAGGGCGGCGGAGAAGGCGTCGCGGAAGGGCTGCGCCCGGCCGACTTCGCCATAGACGTCGTCCATGCCGAGCCACGCGGTCGGCTCGCTACGGGCCTGACGGGCGACGGCGGTCAGGCGGTCCCAGTTGGGATCGTTCGGCTCGATCGGCTGGCCGTCGTCGGTCGTGCCGAAGCAGTAGCGGCACCACAGCGCCGATTCCAGCGCCAGCCCCTCGATGCCGGCGCCGGCCTTTAGCCGGTCGGCGATGGACGGGACGATGAATTTCGGCTGGCGGTTGGAGCCGTCCAGGCAGAGCCGGCGGATGGTGTCCTTGATCTTGGGGTTGGCGAAGCGGCGCTCGATGATGCCGAAATAGCTGGCGAGATCGGTGCCCGGCACCGGCGGGACGGTGGGGATGATCTCCTCCCGCTCGATCTTCTGCAGGAAGGCGCGGATCAGCGGGGTTTCCATCGCCTCGTGCGCGTAGGTGATGCCGAGAAGTCCGGCGGGATAGGCGATGACCGCATGGCCGCCGTTGAGGATGCGGATCTTCATCGTCTCGAAGGGAGTCACGTCGGGGACGAACTGCACACCCACCGCCTCCAGCGCCGGACGGCCGGCGGAGAAGCGGTCCTCCAGCACCCATTGGGTGAAGTCCTCGCAGAAGACCGGCCAGTTGTCGGCGATGCCGAAATCGCGGTCGAGGGTCTCGCGCTCCTGCACGCCGGTGGCAGGGGTGATGCGGTCGACCATGCCGTTGGGGAAGGCGACGGAGGCTTCGATCCAGGCGGCGAGGTCGGCGTCGATGCCCTTGGCGATGCCCAGCACGGCATTGCGGGTGACGACGCCGTTGTGGGGGATGTTGTCGCAGGACATGACGGTGAAGGGTACCATGCCGGCGGCGCGGCGGCGGGCCAGACCGGCGACGATCAGGCCGAAGACGGTGGTCGGCCGGGCGGGCACGGCGATGTCGGCGCGGATCGCCGGGTGGTTGGCGTCGAACTTGCCGGCGGCGTCGATGTAATAGCCGCCCTCGGTCACCGTCAGCGAGACGATGCGGATGGCGGGGTCGGCCAGCTTGGCGATGATGGCATCGGCGTCGCCGATCGGCAGCATGCCGACCATGGCGCCGGTGACGCGGGCGAGGCTTTGCGCGCCGGACTGCTCGACGACGGTGGTCAGCCAGTCCTGGCCTTCAAGCGCGTCGCGCATGCGCTGGTCCGACGGCATCACCCCGGCGCCGAGGATCGCCCAGTCATGGTCGCGGCCCTGGGCGAACAGGCTATCGAGATAAACCGCCTGATGGGCGCGGTGGAAGTTGCCGACGCCGAAATGCAGGATCCCGGCGGTCAGGGCGGAACGGTCGTAGGCTGGCACCGAGGCGCGGGCTGCGATGTCGGCGAGGGTTGCGGCGGAAAGGGCGATGGTCATGGCGGGGGTCCTGCGGGGGGATCGGGGGATCTTCCCTCTCCCCCCCGGGGAGAG
>CBFGPE010000034.1:0-50878 GCA_965650625.1 uncultured Azospirillum sp.
GCAAGGACGATGGCGGCTGTTGCCCCGGCAACGGCACCGAGGGCGCCTGCGAGGGCGGGGCGCGCAAGCGTGATCGCGCTGCGACCGAGGGCGCGCTGCTCGACGCTGCCAAGCTGGTGTTCGCCGAGCGCGGCTTCGACGCGGCGACGACGCGGGAGATCGCCGGGCGGGCCGGAGTCAACGAACAGCTGATCCAGCGCTATTTCTCAGGAAAGAGCGGGCTGCTGCTGGCGGTGGTAGAGCGCTATTGGCGCGAAGAGTCAGGCGGCTGCGATCTGCCGCCGCCGCACGAGGATCTGGAGACCGACCTCGCCCGTTTCCTGCACGCCCAGCTGAGGCACAGCTGGGAATGCCGCGACTTCACCCGCGTGGTGCTGGCCCGCGCCCTGGTCGATCAGGCGGTGGCGGACGAGATGGCCCGCACACTGTCGCAGAGCCGCATCCCGTGCCTGCTGAGGCGGCTGGAAGGCTTCCGCGCACGCGGCGCCATTGCCGCCGATGCCGACCTCGCCAATGTGGCGGCCGGCATCGCGACGCTCAGCTTTGGGCTTGGCTTCCTCGATCAGGTGGTGTTCGGCCGCGACGATGCCGGCATCTGCGCGATGGTCGGTACGCTGGCCCACACCATCGCCCACGGGCTGACGCCTCGCGGATAAAAGTCACTCCGCGGCGGCGGCGGCGCGGGTGGTGCTGCGGTGGCTGTGGACCGCGTCGGCGGTGAAGACGGCCAGCGCCACCCAGATGCAGGCGAAGGTGATGGCGTGGTTGCGGGTAAAGGCCTCGCCATAGACCAGCACGCCCAGCAGAAGCTGCCCGGTCGGCCCGACATATTGCAGCAGCCCCATGGTGGTCAGGGTCAGGCGCGACGCGCCGATCATGAAAAGCACCAGCGGCACCGCCGTCATCGGCCCGGCCAGCACCAGCAGCGTGCTCTCGCCCCAGCCATGTCCGAAGGCGCCGTCGCCGCCCAGCCACAGCAGATAGCCGAGCGCGGCCGGCAGCAGCAGGGCGGTTTCCACCAGCAACCCGATCACCGGATCGATCGCCGCCTTCTTGCGCACCAGGGCGTAGAAGCCGAAGGACAGGGCCAGCGACAGAGCGACCCAGGGCACGGTGCCATAGCTGACGACGAGGCTGCCGACGCCGGCCGTGGCGATGGCGACCGCCAGCATCCGGCCGCGGCTGAGCCGTTCATGCAGGAACAGCACGCCCAGCAGCACATTGATCAGTGGGTTGATGAAATATCCCAGGCTGGCCTCGACCAGCCGGCTGTTCACCACCGCCCAGATGAAGACGGTCCAGTTGACGGTGACCAACAGGGTGGTGACCACCAGGATGCCCAGCCGGCGCCAGTTGCCCACCGCCATGACGACGGCCGCCGGTCCGCGCGTCGCCAGCACGATGGAGCCGACCAGCACGACCGTCCACACCACGCGGTGCGCGACGATCTCCACCGCCCCGACATCGCCCAGCGATTTGAAGAAGACCGGGTTGACCAGCCCCCAGATCAGGTATGAGGCCAGCGCCGCGACGAACGCCGCGGTTGTGGAGGTCGGGGCCTTGGCGGGCGGCGGGGTCTGAACCATACCGTCCGTTTAGCACATTGTTTGTGCAATCCGGCAGCGGGCCGCCGGGCATGGCGGGGCTGCGCGCCGGGCATCGCTTCTTGCCGCGCACTCCGTTCAGGCAACAAAAAGCCCCGCCGGAGCGGGGCTTTTCTGTTCCGGCCTGGACCGGCGATGCCGTCAGGCGGCGGCGGTCGCAACACCCTTGTCGGCCATCAGGGTCTGCAGCTCGCCCGACTCGTACATCTCGCGGACGATGTCGCAGCCGCCGACCAGCTCGCCCTTGACGTAGAGCTGCGGGAAGGTCGGCCAGTTCGAGTATTCCTTCAGGCCCTGGCGCAGACCCGGATCCTCCAGGATGTTGACGCCCTTGAACTTGACGCCGGTGTGGCTCAGCACCTGGACGACGGCGGCGGAGAAGCCGCACTGCGGGAACACCGGGGTCCCCTTCATGTACAGCACGACATCGTTGTTCTTGATGTCCTGCTCGATGCGCTCGACGACGTTCTGATCGACCATGACTCGATAACCCTTCCGATTAGGCCCGGCGGTGCCGCGGCCTTGTCCGTTACGACTTGTGTTCAGGCGCCTTCCGGCATCCGTTCTCAGGCGCCTTCCGGCACCGCGGTGGTCAGCGCCAGGGCATGCAGTTCGCCGCCCATCTTGCCCTGAAGGGACGCGTAGACCATCTGGTGCTGCTGCACCCGGCTCTTGCCCTTGAAGGTGGCGGAGGTGACGAGCGCGGCATAGTGGTCGCCATCGCCCCGCAGGTCGGCGATCTCCACGACCGCGTCGGGGATGCCCTCCTTGATGAGCTTTTCGATCGTGGCGGCTTCCATCGCCATGGGTCCAGTCCTCGCTCTGTTCAGGATTGCCCCGCCCGGGCACGTGCTTCTCGAGATAGATTAGGTATGGCCGGGCCGTTTGTCATCCACCGGCAAATATTTGCCGATCTGCGGAAGACGCCGTAACGGCCCGTGCCATCAGCAGGTCACTCGCCGAAGACGCGCTTGAACACGGTGTCGACATGCTTGGTGTGGTAGGTCATGTCGAACATCGGCTCCAGCTTGTCGCGGCCGATATGCTTGGCGATGTCGGGGTCGGCCGACAGCAGATCCAGATAGTTGCCGCCCTTCTCCCACACCTGCATGGCGTTGCGCTGCACCGCCTTGTAGCTGTCCTCGCGGCTCATACCGGCCTGGGTCAGCGCCAGCAGGACGCGCTGCGAGAACACCAGCCCGCCCAGGTCGTCCAGGTTCTTCTGCATGCGCTCCGGATAGACCACCAGCTTTTCCATCATGCTGGTCAGGCGCACCAGGGCGAAATCCAGCGTGACGGTGGCATCGGGGCCGATCATCCGCTCGACCGAGCTGTGGGAGATGTCGCGCTCGTGCCAGAGCGCGACGTTCTCCAGCGCCGGGACCACGGCGGAGCGCACGATGCGGGCCAGACCGGTCAGGTTTTCCGACAGGACCGGGTTGCGCTTGTGCGGCATCGCCGACGAGCCCTTCTGGCCGGGGTGGAAATATTCCTCCGCCTCGCGGACCTCGGTGCGCTGCAGGTGGCGGACTTCCGTCGCCAGATTCTCGATGCTCGACGCGATCACGCCCAGCACGGAGAAGAAGAAGGCGTGGCGGTCGCGCGGGATGACCTGGGTCGACACCGGCTCCACCGACAGGCCCAGCTTGGCGGCGACATGCTCCTCCACCCGCGGGTCGATGTTGGCGAAGGTGCCGACGGCGCCGGAGATGGCGCAGGTGGCGATGTCCTGGCGCGCCTGGACCAGACGCTCGCGCCCGCGGGCGAAGGCGGCGTAATGGCCGGCCAGCTTCAGGCCGAAGGTCGTCGGCTCGGCATGGATTCCGTGGCTGCGGCCGATGGTGACGGTGTTCTTGTGCTCATAAGCCCGGCGCTTCAGCGCGGCCAGCAGGGCGTCCATGTCGGCCAGCAGCAGGTCGGCGGCCTGGGTCATCTGCACGGCGAGGCAGGTGTCCAGCACGTCCGACGAGGTCATGCCCTGGTGGACGAAGCGGGCCTCGGGACCGACATATTCGGCGAGGTTGGTCAGGAAGGCGATGACGTCGTGCCGGGTCTCGCGCTCGATCTCGTCGATGCGGTCGATCTCCCACTTGCCGCGCTCCCACACCGCCTTGGCGGCGTCCTTCGGGATCACGCCCAGCTCGGCCTGCGCGTCGCAGGCGTGCGCCTCGATCTCGAACCAGATGCGGAAGCGGTTTTCCGGCTCCCAGATGCGGGCCATTTCGGGGCGGGTATAGCGGGGGATCATCGGCACTCTCCGGAGGATGCGGGCGCTGGGTCTCGGGCGCTGGGTCGGGGATGGCTTGCGGGTCTCAAAGCCACGCGCGCGCGACCATAGCGGTGCCGGTGGTCGTTTTAAAGCCTCACGATGCATCGCACCCGACCCGGCCCACGCGGCGGCCGGCTCCGGCATTAAACTTTGCGGCCGAATCGTTGCCTGCCAAAGGGAATCCACGCCTAAGGTTGAATGGACCGACTTTCCGCAGTTTCGCTGTCCGTTCGCCACGCCGCCAACCCGTGGCGATCCAAGGGAGAGGAAAACAGTCAAAGAGTCGCGCTGCAGTGGATTTGATTCGCTTGCAGTTGAATCGTTGCGAGCATTAAGCAACACTTGCACAGCGCATCGGGGCCGGCGCAAGCCCGCATCCGGAAAGCCTATCCGAAGGGAGCCCTTCTTGTCCGACCCCGTCGTCGAACTGGTCCGTGCGCCGTCGCGCTCGTCCGACGAGGCCCGGCTCTACCGCCTGCAGTTCCTGGCGTCGATGGCGCTGGTGTCGGCGCTCGTCCTCGGGCTTGGCTTCTATTTCGTCTGGCAGCATTGGGCCGACCTGGAGCATGACCTGCGCCAGAGCGAGGCGCGCTATCTCCAAGAGCAGCGTCAGGCCCTGATCCAGGAGGTGGAGAACGCGCAGTCCTATCTGGCCTACATGCGCTCGCGCGTCGAGCCGCTGCTGAAGGACCATCTGCGCACCCAGGTGAACGAGGCCTATGCCATCGCCCGCAGCGTCCATGACCGGGAACGGAACATCCTGCCCGAAGCGGCGGTGAAGGAGTCGATCAAGCAGACCCTGCGGCCGCTGCGCTTTTCCGGCGGTCGCGGCTACTACTTCATCCACGACATGAACGGCACCTCCGTGCTGATGCCGGTGGACCCGTCGCGGGAGGGGGCGCCGAAGGACGGGACGTCGCCCTCCGTCGTGCCCGACACGGCGGAGGATTCGGTCGTGGGCGAGCTTATGCGGGCGGCCCATGACCCCAACCGGCGCGGCTTCGCCCGTTATCGCGTGAGCCAGCCCGACGATCCGACGCAGACCGTCGATAAGCTGGCCTTCGTCCGCCTGTTCGAACCCTATGACTGGCTGATCGGCGCCAGCGATTCGCTGAGCGCCGTGGAGACCAGGCTGCAGCATGAATCGCTGGATCGCCTGCGCGCCTTCCGGTTCGGCGAGACCGGCTTCATCGGCGTGCTGCGCCAGGACGGGCAGGTGCTGCTGTCGCCCACCGCCCCGGCGTCGGAGGGGATGAATGCCCGCGACCTGCCGTGGAAGACCGAGCGCGACATCGTCACCCGCATGCTGGAGCTGGGGCGCCAGGGCGGCGGCGAGCTGCGCTACGACTGGATCCATCCGGTCTCGGCTCGGCCGACGCCGAAGATGGCCTATGTCTCCGCTCCCAACGTCTGGGGCTGGATCCTGGTCGCGGGTTCCTACATCGACGATGTCGGCCGAGAGATGGAGGTCCGCCGGGCGGAGATCAGCCGCGGCGTCAACCAGCGGGTCTGGACCACGGTCGCCGTGCTGGGCGTGGCGCTGGCGGCCTCGGTCGGGGTGTCGTGGCTGGTCACCGGCTGGATCCGGCGCATCGTCGGCAGCTATCAGCTGCGGGTCCGGCACAGCGACAGCATGCTGCGCGAACGGGCCCGCCAGCTCTATCTCGCCAACTTCTTCATCGACCATGTGTCCGAGATCGTCGTGCTGGCCGATGCCGGGTTGCGCATCGCCTACGTCAATCCCTTCGGCTGCAAGGCGCTGGGCGGAAGGCTGGACGATCTGGTGATGGGGCAGGCCGACCTGCTGAAGCGCTTTGCCGCGGAGGGCGAGGACGCGGCCAGCCATTACGAGACCGCCTATCTCACCGCCGACGGCCGCATGCTGGAGCTTGAGGTCACGGCCAGCCGCATCACCTATGAGGGCGACGTCTATTACTCCGCCATCGCGCGAGACATCAGCGAGCGCAAGCGGGCGGAATGGCAGCTGCGGCTGTCGGCCAAGGTGTTCGACAACGCGGCGGAGGGCATGTTCGTCGCCAACGAACACCGGCAGATCGTCGCCGCAAACGATGCCTTTTCCCGCATCACCGGCTATGGACGGGACGAGGTGCTCGGCCGCGGCCCGGAATTCCTGCGCTCCGACCGCAACCCGCCGGATTTCTACGAGGAGCTTTGGGCGCAACTGCGTGCCGAAGGCCATTGGGCCGGCGAGATCTGGAGTACCCGCAAGAACGGCGAGGTGTTTCCGGAATGGCTGAGCGTCAAGCTGGTCAGGAACGAGGACGGCGCCGTCGCCAACTACATCGCCGCCTTCACCGACATCACCGAAACGCGCGCTCAGGAGGAGCGCATCCGCCATCTGGCGCAGTTCGACTTCCTGACCGACCTGCCCAACCGCTTCCTTCTGCGCGACCGGCTGGAGCGCGCGATCCTGGCCGCCGGGCGCCACGGCACCAAGGTGGGGCTGCTGTTCGTCGATCTCGACCGCTTCAAGACCATCAACGACAGCCTGGGCCATCAGGTCGGCGACGGACTTCTGCGTGAGGTGGCGGTGCGGCTGACCGGCACGGTGCGGGCCAGCGACACGGTCAGCCGGCAGGGCGGCGACGAGTTCATCATCCTCATCAGCGACATGGACAGCCCCGATGCCGGCGGCATCGTCGCGCGCAAAGTGCTGCACGCCCTGTCGGAAGCCTATCTGATCGACGGACATGAGCTGCAGGTCACGCCGTCCATCGGCATCGCGGTCTATCCCGACGACGGCACCAGCATCGACGCGTTGCTGAAGAGCGCCGACATGGCGATGTACGCCGCCAAGGAGGCCGGGCGCGCGACCTACCAGTTCTTCACGCCGGAGCTGAACCGCCGCGCGTCGGATCGCATGTGGACCGAAAACAACCTGCGCCGCGCCTTGGCCAACAACGAAATGGAGCTGCATTTCCAGCCGCAGTTCTCGCTGGACGACCGCCGGCTGGTCGGGGCGGAGGCGCTGGTGCGCTGGCGCCAGCCCGACGGCACGCTGATCATGCCCGGCCAGTTCATTCCGGTGGCCGAGGATACCGGCCTGATCCTGCCGCTCGGCGACTGGGTGCTGGGCGAGGCCTGCCGCCGGGTGTCGGAACTGTTGCGCCACCGCGATCTGCTGATCGCCATCAACCTGTCGGCGGTGCAGGTGCGCCGCCCCGGATTGGCGGAGCGGGTGGCGGGCTGGCTGTCCGCTTACGGCGTCCCGCCGTCGGCGCTGGAGCTGGAGGTGACGGAAAGCGTCCTGATGGACGAGTCCGACGTGGTGTCCGAAACCTTCTCGCAGTTGCGCGAGATGGGCGTGCCGCTCGCCATCGACGATTTCGGGACCGGCTATTCCTCGCTGGCCTATCTGAAGCGCTTCAGGGTGGACAAGCTGAAGATCGACCGCAGCTTCGTCAGCGGTCTGCGCGCCGACGACCCGGACAGCGGCGCCATCGCCGAGGCGATCATCGGCATGGCGCGATCCTTGCGCATGCAGACGCTGGCCGAAGGGGTGGAGACGGAGGAGCAGTACGACTGCCTCGCCGGCATGGGCTGCGACCAGTGCCAGGGCTATCTGCTGGGCCGCCCGATGCCCTACGAGGATTTCCTGGAGCTTGTCCGGCGCGATGCCGCCGCGTCCGAACTGCGGGTGGTGGAGGTGGTGGGCTAGACTCGGTCTCCACCTGTATTGCCCATCACCCGTACCGCAGCAGCCTTGTCCCATTCGCCTTCAGCCACGCCCGCGGCCACTCCACGCCGGTGCCGTCCGTCAGGCTGGCGCACAGCGCCCAGAAGCGCGGGGAGTGGTTCATCTCGCGCAGATGCGCCACCTCATGCCCGACGACATAGTCGAGCACCGGCTCCGGCGTCAGAATCAGGCGCCAGGAGAAGGACAGCCGGCCGGTCGACGAGCAGCTGCCCCAGCGGCTCTTGGTATCGCGGATGGTGACCGCAGCGACGCGGGCGCCGATGGTCGCGGCCTTCAGCCGGGCGCGGGTCGCCAGTTCGCGCTTGGCCTCGGCGGTCAGGAAATCGCGGATGCGGCGGGCGATGTGCTCCGGCTGGCCGCCGACCAGCAGGGTGCCGTCCTCGATCCGGGTTGCGCCACGCAGGGCCGGGTCATGCCGGATGACATGCTCGACGCCGAGATAGGGGACGCTGGCGCCGTCGGCGAAGGGCAGGGAGGGTGGCATCGCCGCCAGCCGCGCCCGCAGCCAGCCGTCATGCCGTCCGACGAACTGGCGGGCATCGGTTTCCGACACGCCGACCGGCACCACCACCTGGACCAGCCCGCGGCCGGGATCGACGCGCAGGGTCATGCGGGTGGCGCGCGCGCTCTCCCGCAACTCCAGCGGCATCGGCAGGCCGGAAATCTCCAGCGCCCGCGGCGGCTGGGGCGGTCGGGCGGCGGATCGCTTGCGGCGACGGGACGGGGCGGGGCGGCGTTGCACCATGGGCGTCTTATAGCGCGGCCGACGCCGGATGCGGAAGCGTCCTCCGCCCTTTGTCGGAATGGCGCAGCGGCCCGGCTTCTGATCTAAGTCTTAAGGCTTTCGAACGAACTTAGGCCATGGGGTGGACTGAGGTCACATTTGACACGATCGATTGGAGCACAAGATAAAGCAGAGGTAACGCGGCGGTCAGTGGACCTCCCATTTATCGCCGGTCCTGCCGCCCGTTTTCCTGTTGTTGGTCTTTCCCGTAGCCTTGCCGAGTACACGCCAATGCCTCTCATCCCAGAACAAACGCCGACACGCGAGGATTGGTTGGACGCCCTGCTGTCGGCCAACGGTTCGCCCCAGGCCCTGCTTGGTGAGGATGCGCGCGTGCTGGTGGCGAATCGTGCCTTCGCCGACGCTCTCGGCTGTTCGCCGGACGCAGTAGAGGGGAAGACCCTGGCGGAGGCCGGGCTGTCTGCCGGCACCGCCGACGGGATCGAGGGGCTGCGGCGGCAGGTGATGGAGACTGGAATAGCGGTCAGCGCCGCCGGTCCGCTCCCCGGCCTGCCGTCTGCGCTGGCGCTGACCCCGGTGGCGGATGCCGGCGGGCGGATTTGCGCGGTGGCGCTGGCCGCCGATGCCACTGCAGTCGCCCTAGCCGAAGCGCGGGCGGAGACCGCACAGGCGCGTGCCGATGCCGAACGCGCCCGCACCGCCAAGGGCAAGTTCCTGTCCGCGGCCAGCCACGACCTGCGCCAGCCCTTCCAGGCAATGCATCTGTTCCACCATCTGCTGAGTGGCCGGCTGACCGACCCGGCTTCCATCGAGCTGGCGAACAAGCTGGAGCAGGCGATCATCGGCGGCGAGACCCTGCTGCGCGCCCTGCTGGAGGTGTCGGCGCTGGAAGCCGGGCTGGTCACTGCCAAGCCGCAGACCTTTCCGGTCGATGAACTGCTCGCCAAGATGCTGGAGGAGTTTGGGCCGGAGGCGGAGGCCAAGGGGCTGCGCTTCAACGTCCATCCGCTCGACGCCCAGGTGACCAGCGATCCGGTGCTGATGGAACGGCTGCTGCGGCCGATCATGGCCAACGCCCTGCGCTATACCCTGAAGGGCGGCGTCCTGCTGGCGGCGCGGCGGCGCGGCGCGAACCTGCGCATCGAGGTGTGGGACACCGGCGTCGGCATCGATCCAGCCAACCATGCCGTGATCTTCGAGGACTTCCACCAGCTCGGCAATCCCGGACGCGACCGCAAGCAGGGGCTCGGCCTCGGTCTCGCCATCGTGCGGCGGCTGGCCCAGGTGCTGGGGCATACGGTCACGGTGCGTTCCAAGCCCGGCAAGGGCTCCGTCTTCGCGGTGGAAGTGCCGCTGGCCGGCAATGACGGTGACCGGTCGGACGACGGGTCCGCCGACAGCGAGCCTGACCCGGCGGTCGGCCAGTCTTCTTCGGCTGCGCCTGCGGCGGCCGGCACGGTGCTGGTGATCGAGGATGACGCGATGCAGCTGGAGGGGATCGGGCTGCTGTTGCAGGGCTGGGGCTATGCCGTCATCCCCGCCCGCGGCATCGACGAGGCCTGCGCCGGGCTGGACGGGGGCGCCGCGACTCCCGACCTCGTGCTGTCCGACCTGCGCCTGTCGGGGCCGGAGACCGGCATCGACGCCATCCAGGCGGTGCGAGCCCGCTGCGGCCGACGGGTACCGGGCGTCATCGTCACCGGCGATACCGATCCCGACCGGCTGCGCAGCGTCGACCGCAGCGGCTTTCCCCTGGTCCACAAGCCCTGCGACCCCGCAGATCTGCGCCGCCTGCTCAGCAGCCTGAAGGCCGGACGGGGAGCGCTCCGGGCCGACGGCCGACGGCCCGATACCGCCTGCAACACCGCTGGCCCGCGTTAGACATTCCGCGTCCGCGCATTTTCGCTCCGCAACATTTTACCGCTGTGGTTTTCACGTCATAAAACTGTAAAGCGGCGTCTTGACAGACCCTGGTATGCGTGCGCAGTGTGACGCTTAGAGCAACCAAACAGTTTCGAAAACGATCATCGAGCAGCCGGTCTTTTTCGCAAGCGCACACATGGCCCTAAGCGTCTGCCACCAAAACTTCACGAAAGCGTCGCGGGACGGCAACCCGTTGCCCTCATGACAACCGCGCACCATACCGGGATAGGGAGACCCACCGCATGTTGACCCGCCGCAAGCTTGCCCTCCTGACGGGCGCCGCCACCACCACCGCGCTGCTGTTCGCCGCCGCCCTGCCGGGTACCGCCCTGGCGCAGTCCAAGACGGTGATCGATTTCTGGCACGGCCTGCCGCAGCCGCTGGGCGGCCAGCTGGAGCAGATCGTCAAGGACTTCAACGAAAGCCAGCAGACGGTCCAGGTCAACGCCTCCTACAAGGGCAGCTATCCGGAGACGATGCAGGCGGCCATCGCCGCCTTCCGTGCCGGCAACGCGCCGCACATCGTGCAGATGTTCGAGGTTGGGACCGCCACCATGATGGCCGCCGGTCCGGCGGTGAAGCCGGTCTATCAGCTGATGCAGGAGACGGGGGCGTCCTTCAACCCTGACGCCTACATCCCCGCGGTGAAGGGCTATTACTCGTCCAAGGACGGGAAGATGATGGCGCTGCCGTTCAACAGCTCCACCGCCATCATGTTCTACAACAAGGATGCCTTCCAGAAGGCCGGCCTCGATCCGGCCAAGCCGCCGGCGACCTGGCCGGAACTGATCGAAGCGGCGAAGAAGCTGAAGGCGTCGGGGTCGAGCTGCCCCTTCACCACCTCCTGGCCGACCTGGGTCCAGCTGGAACAGCTCGGCGCCATTCACAACACGCCCTTCGCCACCCAGGCCAACGGCTATGGCGGGCTGAACGCCGAGCTGAAGATCGACGCCCCGCTCTACGTCAAGCATGTGCAGACGCTGATCGACATGCAGAAGGACGGGCTGTTCAAGTATGGCGGCCGCGACAACAAGCCGGACGCGCTGTTCCCGTCGGGCGAATGCGCGATGATCCAGGGGTCGTCCTCGCTGCGCAGCCGCATCCTGAAGGAGGCGAACTTCGCCTGGGGCGCCGCCCCGCTGCCCTACTGGCCGGAATTCGCCAAGGAGGGTCCGAAGAACGGCATCATCGGCGGCGCGGCCTTCTGGGTGATGACCTCGCCCAAGCGCACGCCGGCCGAATACAAGGCGGTGTCGCAGTTCTTCACCTATCTCGCCAAGCCCGAGGTCGACGCCAAGTGGCACATGGACACCGGCTATGTCCCGGTGACGCTGAAGGGCATCGAGATCGCCAAGGCGCAGGGCTATTACGAGAAGAATCCGGGCGCCGACGTGCCCGCCGCGCAGCTGACCCGCACGCCGACCACCGAGAACAGCATGGGCCTGCGCCTGGGCAACCTGCCGGAAATCCGCAACATCATCCAGGAAGAGCTTGAGAAGGCCTTCCAGGGCCAGCAGGACGCCAAGCAGGCGCTCGACGCCTCGATCAAGCGCGGCAACGCCGTGCTTCGCAACTTCGAGCGGGCCAACAAGGGCTGATCCACCGAGCCACCTCCGGATCCCCTCTCCCTGCCGGGGAGAGGGGAAACCCTCCAAGCGCCACGCCCAACCCACGAAAGACCAACCTTTGCAGCGTCGCGTCACCTTCGACAGCCGGCTGTTGCCCTATCTGCTGCTCGCGCCGCAGGTGGCGGTGACGCTGGTGTTCTTCATCTGGCCGGCGGCCCAGGCGGTCTGGCAGTCGGTGCATCTCCAGGACGCCTTCGGCATCCGCAGCGAGTTTGTCTGGTTCGAGAATTTCACCTATGTGCTGAGCGATCCGAACTATCTCGACACGCTGCAGACCACGGTGATCTTCAGCGTCGCGGTGACGGTGCTGGCGATGGGTTTGGCGCTGCTGCTGGCGGTGCTCGCCGATTCCAAGATCAAGGGCGCCAGCGCCTACAAGACGCTGCTGATCTGGCCCTATGCGCTGGCTCCGGCCGTCGCGGCGGTGCTGTGGATGTTCATCTTCAACCCCGACATCGGGTCCTTCGGCCAGGCGCTGCGGGCGCTCGGCTTTGATTGGGACTACCGGCTGAACGGCGGGCAGGCGTTGCTGATGGTGATCCTCGCGGCCAGCTGGAAGCAGGTGTCCTACAACTTCATCTTCTTCCTTGCCGGACTGCAGGCGATCCCGCGCTCGGTGATGGAGGCGGCCAGCATCGATGGTGCCGGGCCGGTGCGGCGCTTCTGGACCATCACCTTCCCGCTGCTGTCGCCGACCACCTTCTTCCTGCTGGTGGTCGACATGGTCTACGCCTTCTTCGAGACCTTCGGCACCATCCACGCCCTGACCCAGGGGGGGCCGGGCAAGGCGACCGAAACGCTGATCTTCCGCGTCTATCAGGACGGCGTGGTCAACAACGACCTCGGCGGATCGTCGGCCCAGTCGGTGATCCTGATGGTGATCGTCATCGCGCTGACCGCGGTGCAGTTCCGCTTCGTCGAGCGCAAGGTCCATTACTCATGAAGCAGACAAGGTTCATCGATCTGGTGCCGCACATCGTCCTGATCGTCGGCGTGCTGATCTTCGCCTATCCCATCTATGTGACGCTGATCGGCTCCACCTGGGACGCCGGCACCATCGGGCGCGGCGGGCTGCCGCTGTGGCCGGGCGGGGAGGGGGCGGCGAACTACGCCCAGGCCTGGGTCGGCGAGGCGGGCGAGCGCGCCATGTACACGCCCGTCCGCACCATGATGCTGAACAGCCTGGTGATGGCGCTGTCCATCGCGCTGGGCAAGATCGCCATCTCCATCCTGTCGGCCTATGCGGTGGCCTTCTTCCGCTTTCCGCTGCGCATGGCCTTCTTCTGGCTGATCTTCATCACGCTGATGCTGCCGGTGGAGGTGCGGATCATCCCGACCTACAAGGTCGTCGCCGATCTGGGGCTGATCAACACCTATGCCGGGCTGTCCATCCCGCTGATCGCGTCGGCCACGGCGACGCTGCTGTTCCGCCAGTTCTTCCTGACCATCCCGGACGAGTTGCTGGAGGCGGCGAAGATCGACGGCGCCGGGCCGGTGCGCTTCTTCATCGACGTGGTTCTGCCGCTGTCGCGCACCAACATCGCCGCGCTGTTCGTCATCCTCTTCATCTATGGCTGGAATCAGTATCTCTGGCCGCTTCTGGTCACCAGCAGCGGCGACATGGAAACCATCGTGACCGGCATCACCAAGATGATCGGCACCGGCGAGTCGGCCAACGACTGGCACATCATCATGGCGACAACGGTGCTGGCGATGCTGCCGCCGGTGGCGGTGGTGGTGTTCATGCAGCGCTGGTTCGTCAAAGGTCTTGTGGACAGCGAAAAGTAAGCGCGGGCGAAGGGAAAGAAGAACAATGGCAACCGTTGAAATCCGCAACGTCCGCAAGTCCTACGGCCCGGTCGAAGCGATCAAGGGCATCGACATCGCGATCCAGGACGGCGAATTCCTCGTCCTGCTCGGGCCGTCCGGCTGCGGGAAATCCACCCTGCTGCGCATGGTCGCCGGGCTGGAGGGCATCACCGGCGGTGAGATCGCCATCGGCGGGCGCGTGGTCAACCAGCTGGACCCCAAGGATCGCGACATCGCGATGGTGTTCCAGAACTACGCGCTCTATCCGCACATGACGGTCTTCGACAACATGGCCTACGGCCTGAAGATCCGCGGGATTCCGAAGGCGGAGATCCGCGCCCGCGTCGACAAGGCGGCGGAGATCCTGGAACTCGGCCGCTTCCTTGACCGCCGGCCGAGCCAGCTGTCGGGCGGCCAGCGCCAGCGCGTCGCCATGGGCCGCGCCATCGTGCGCGAACCCGCCGCCTTCCTGTTCGACGAGCCGCTGTCCAATCTCGACGCCAAGCTGCGCACCCAGATGCGGGTGGAGATCAAGCGGCTGCAGGACCGGCTCGGCATCACCAGCCTGTATGTCACCCACGATCAGGTGGAGGCGATGACCCTGGCCGACCGCATTCTGGTGATGAACCATGGCGTGGCCGAGCAGATCGGCACGCCACTGGAGGTCTACCAGCGCCCGGCCAGCCTGTTCGTCGCCGGCTTCATCGGCTCGCCGCCGATGAATGTGCTGGACGGCCGCATCGACGACCGTGGCGAGGCGGTGCTGCTGCCCGGTGGCCAGCGTCTGTCCCTGCCGCAGCCGCGCCCGACCGACGCCGGCCGGCCGATCAAGCTGGGCATCCGGCCGGAGCATCTGGCGGTCGCCGCGGAAGGCTTTTCCATCGAGATCGAACTGGTGGAGGCGCTGGGGGCCGACACGGTGGTCTATGGCCGTCTGCCGGACGGCGAGACCCTGCTTGTCCGCATGGCCGGCATCCCCACCGTGCGCGAGCGCGACAGTTTGACGGTCGCCCCGCAGGACGGCGCCCTGCACCTGTTCGACGCGGTGACGGGGCGCCGGGTCGAGTGATCGTGTGGAGTTAGTCTGCGATCAGAAATCCGAACAGCGTCCCTTGAACTCCCAGTCGCCGTAGCGGGTCGGTTCCGGCCCCTTCGGGCCGCCGATCTCGCCGGGCTTCTGTTCGGGACCCTTGGTCTCCGTGGCGTCCGTGGCGGCTTCGGTGGCGGTCACCGCCTCGGCGGCGTCCTGCTGCGGCTTGGTCTGTTCGGTCATCATATCCATCGCACTGCTGCGGGCATCTTGAAGGCGGGCGCGGATCGGGCCCATATCTTGGGTCGGAGTGGGTTACTCCACTTCGGCCCATCCTGAACCGATATGGCGATCATGACCAGCTATCTGAAGACCACCATTCTCCTTGCCGGCCTGACGGCGATCTTCATGGCGGTCGGCTTCCTGCTGGGCGGCAAGACCGGCCTGAT
The DNA here is from genome assembly GCA_965650625.1 of uncultured Azospirillum sp. GTDB lineage: Bacteria > Pseudomonadota > Alphaproteobacteria > Azospirillales > Azospirillaceae > Azospirillum. Next base: position 15,176 of record CBFGPE010000034.1, read on the forward strand.
CATCGCGTTCGTCTTCGCGTTGGGCATGAACCTGTTCAGTTATTGGAATTCCGGCGACATGGTGCTGTCGATGTACGGCGCCCGCGAGGTGGACGCCTACTCGGCGCCGGAGTTCCACGGCATCGTCGCCCGTCTGGCGGAGCGTGCCGGCCTGCCGATGCCGCGCGTCTATATCATCCAGAACGACCAGCCCAACGCCTTCGCCACCGGCCGCGACCCGGAGCATGCGGCGGTCGCCGCCACCACCGGCCTGCTGCAACGCCTGACGCCGGAGGAGATCGCCGGCGTGATGGCGCATGAACTGGCGCATGTGAAGAACCGCGACACCCTCATCATGACCATCACCGCGACCATCGCCGGCGCGGTGTCGATGCTGGCCAATTTCGGCCTGTTCTTCGGCGGCTCCAGCAACGACGAGCGCGGCGGCAACCCGCTGGGCATGGTCGGAGCGATCCTGGCCGCCATCCTCGCCCCCATCGCCGCGACGCTGGTGCAGATGGCGATCAGCCGCACCCGCGAGTTCGAGGCCGACCGCATCGGCGCCGAGATCTGCGGCCGTCCCAACTGGCTGGCCGATGCGCTGACCAACATCCACAACAGCGCCAACCACATCCCCAATTACCAGGCGGAGGCGCACCCGGCGACCGCCCACCTGTTCATCGCCAACCCGCTCAGCGGCGCCAGCATGGCCAGCCTGTTCTCCACCCACCCCGACATGGGCGAGCGGGTGGCGCGGCTGCGCGCCATGGCGCCCCAGACCGGCAGCTTCACCGGTGGGGTTGGGGGCGGCGGCTTCGGCGGTGGCCATACCCCGCCGCGCGACGGCCGCTCGCCTTGGGGGGCGCCGCCGCAGGGTGGCAATCAGGGCGGGCAGGGCGGCTTCATGCCGCAGAACCGCCGCGGTCCCTGGGGCTGATCCGGGGCTGATCTCCGTAACAATCCTCTGGTAAAGCATTGCGCGCCGAAGGGGTAGGCGACTACCCTTCCGGCACGCGCTCAACCATGACGGTCGCCAGGGGAAGCTTGCATGTCCGACGCCGCGAAATACCGCCTCGTTACCCGCTCCGATTTCGACGGGCTCGTCTGCGCCGTCCTGCTGAAGGAACTGGGCATCCTCGACGAGATCAAGTTCGTCCATCCCAAGGACATGCAGGACGGCAAGATCGAGATCACCGGCCGCGACATCACCACCAACCTGCCTTATGTCGAAGGCGCCCATCTGGTGTTCGACCATCATTTGTCGGAGACCATGCGCGTCGGCGAGAAGCCCAACTACATCATCGACCCCAAGGCCCCGTCGGCCGCCCGCGTCGTCTATGACTACTATGGCGGGAAGGAGCGTTTCCCCACCATCTCCGAGGAGATGATGCAGGCGGTCGATCAGGCCGACTCGGCGCAGTACCAGCGCGACGACATTTTGAACCCCACCGGCTGGACCCTGCTGAACTTCATCATGGACGCGCGCACCGGTCTGGGCCGCTTCCGCGAGTTCCGGGTGTCGAACTACCAGCTGATGATGGACCTGATCGACTACTGCCGCAGCCATTCCATCGCGCAGATCCTGGAGCTGCCTGACGTGAAGGAGCGGGTGGAGCTTTACACCCAGCATGCCGAGCTGTTCGTCGACCAGCTGAAGCGCTGCGCCACCGTGCGCGGCAACGTCGTCGTGCTCGACCTCCGCAAGGAGGAGACGATCTATGCCGGCAACCGCTTCATGATCTACGCGCTGTTCCCCGACACCAACGTGTCGATCCACGTTCTGTGGGGCCTGAAGCAGCAGAACACCGTGCTGGCCTGCGGCAAGTCGATCCTGAACCGCAGTTCGAAGACGGACATCGGCCCGCTGATGCTGCAATATGGTGGCGGTGGCCATCAGGCGGCCGGCACCTGTCAGGTCGACAACGACCGGGCCGAAGAGGTATTGGAGGCCATCGTCGCCCGCATGCGCGCGGACGGCTGACCTTCACTGACAGAGCCCCCACTGACAAGGCGTTGAGCGATTGAGCGCCTTTCCTCCTTTCCCCGACGGCACCCTGTTCGACGCCGGCTGGCTGTCCGCCCTGTCGGAAGAGGTGCCGAGGGATGAGGCGCTCGACCGCGCCCGTCCGGTGGTGGCCGACGCCATCGCCCGCACCGACGCGGCCGGGGCGGCGGCGCTGGCGCGCATCGACGCGCTGGTGAGGGGGGCGGCGCTCGACGCCATCCCGGCCCTGCTGGCGGCGGAGACGGTGGACCTGCCGGAAGCCGCCGCGACCGCCGAACGCTCGATCCACGATTTGATGAGCCGCGTCGCCTACAAGCGGCGCGAGCTGATGCCGCTGTTCCCCGACTTGATCGAGCGTGTCGCCGCCGTCCATGCCGCCGCGGTGCAGGCTTGCGGCACCGCGCGCTGGCGCCTGATGGCGGCGCGGGCGCGTCTGCAGCCGGGCCGGCCGTCCAGCCCGATCCAGGGTGCCGGCACCCGCTATGTGAAGAGCGACCGTTTCGACGCCCGCGCCGCCGAGAGCCTGCCTGCCATCGACCGCACCCGCGCCGACCGCATCCTGAAGCGGCTGGGCGAGGCGCCGGTTCCGGGCGAGCTGGAGCTGCGTCCGCTGGATGAGGGCGGCGACCTCTGGACCATCAAGGCCGGCGGGATCAGCCGCTTCATCCTGCGGGTCGAGCGCGATCGGCGGGGGCCATTCTACATGGTTGAGGATGTTGGGCCGCAGGCGGCTGACCCAGTCGCGTTCTAAATTCCCGCCACGCCCCACAGCAGCAGCGCCACCAACCCGACCAGCAGCAATGCCGCGACGGCGGAGAGAGCGAGCGCTCGCCCGATGTCGGCGGGGGTGGCGCGGGCGCGGCCGTCGCCGATCCAGTTCTCGGTGATGACCACGCCGCCGTCGCGGTGCGGCCCGCCCAGCGCCAGCCCGAGCGCGCCGGCCATCGCGGCGATGGGCCAGCCCATGTTCAGCGACGGATGCTTGCGCGCGTCGCGTCCCAAGGCACGCAGGGCGGCGCCGGCCTTGGCGGTGCCGATGAAGGGGGCGGCCAGCGCCAGCAGCAGGCCGGCCAGCCGGGCGGGCAGGGCGTTCAGCGCATCGTCCAGCGTCGCCGCCGTCAGGCCGAAGCGGCCATGGCGGACGCCGGGACTACCCAGCGCGGCGTCGGCGCCGTCCAGCGCGGTCCAGACGAACAGGCCCGGCACGCCGAGCAGGGCATAGCCGAAGACCGGCGCCACCAGCTTGCGGTCGAAGGCGCGGGCGGCGGCCTCCACCGCCGCGCGGGCGATGCCGTGCTCGTCCAGGCCGTAGACATGGCGGCGGGTCAGCGACTGGATCGCCTCCTGGCCGGGCACCCGCCCGCCGCTTTCCAGCGCCCGGCGCACCGCGCGGATGCGTGTCCAGGCGGCCCGGCCGCGCAGGCCGCAGAGCAGGGCCAGCAGTTCCGCCATCCAGCCGCGGCCGATGGAGCCGATCCATTCGATCAGCAGGCCGGCCGCCACCGCGATCAGCACCAGCGCCAGCACCACCAGCGCCCCACGGATCACCTGGGCCGACTTGCCCCGCTCCGCCCGGTTCAGCCGGGCATCGGCGGCGTTGCAGAATCGCCGGGCCAGCCCTGCCGGGTCGGGCAGGATGCGGTCCAGCCAGTCGCCGAACAGCGCGTCGATCCCCAGCGCCAGCAGCAGGAGCAGCAGCGGGCCGGGACCGCCGAAGGCCGAACCGAACATGAGGTCTCCGCGAAGTAGAGTCGGACCGTCAGCGCGCGCCGGCCTGGCGCAGCAGGGTACCGACGCGGGCGTTGCGGCTGTCTTGCGCCCAGTTCAGCGCGGTCCGGCCGGTGAAGTCGGAACGGTCGACCTGCGCCCCGGCCTTCAGCAGCCGGTCCACCACGTCGGCCCGGCCGTTGCGGGCGGCGACCATCAGCGGGGTCATGCCCTCGCGATTCTCCATGTCGACTTTGGCGCCCTTTTTCAGCAGCAGGTCGATCAGCTCCGGATTGCCGTTCTCCGCCGCGGCCAGCAGCGGGGTGTTGCCCGCCTTGTCGGCGCGGTTGACGTTGGCGCCGCTCTCGAGCAGCAGCTTGGCGATGGCCGGGCTGGAGCGGTCGACGGCGGCCAGCAGGGCGGTCTTGCCGTGGATGTCGGCCTGATTCGGGTTCTCGCCCCGCAACAGGGCGCCCTTCGCCTTGGCGACGTCGCCGTCATTGACCGCCTGCATCAGCCCGGTGTCCTGGAACAGGCTGATCTGGGCGAGGGCCGGGGCGGCGGAACCGGCGGACAGGCCGGCGGCGAACAGGGTGGCGAGCAGGAGCCGCTTCATGGCGGGTATCCTTCCTTGACAGCAGGGGTGCCGGATACTAGCCAAAAGACAGGTGCTTTTGCCAGATCGGCATTCGTCTCCAAGCCTGCTGCATCGACAGGTTGAAGCTCATGCTCCGCAATCCGCTGGCCCGTCACATCGCGCTGTTCCTGCTGGTGAAGGCCTTGTTGATCGGGTTGGGCCTCTGGTGGTTCCTGGGCGCCATGCCGGAGCCGCGCGGCACAGTCTACCCGCCCGTCGCATCGCGACCCTGAGCGGAACCTTGCGCCCGGTTTCCGGTTGGATCTGGATTGTTCGGACTTCCTGCGAAGCGAAGGGGTGGAGGCATGATCGAGAGCCGCGACCAGAACCCGACCACGATCGATTCCAGCGCCTGGACGGGCGACAGCGGAACCACCGGAGCCGATGCTGCGGTGCGCGAGGCCGTGGCGGTCTTCGACAGCCGTGAGGCCCTGCAGAGCGCCATCGACGACCTGACCCTGGCCGGCTTCCAGCGCCACGAGCTGAGCGTGCTGGCCAATGACGAGACGATCCGTGAGCGTCTGGGCGGCGTGCCCGGCGATGTCGGCAGCCTCGCCCACGATCCCGACGCGCCGCGGCAAGCCTACATCTCGCCGGAGGATGTTGGCAGCGGCAAGGGCGCCGCGGTCGGCTTCCCCGCCTATGTCGGCGCGATCATCGCCACCGGGGCCGTGCTGGCCACCGGCGGCACGGCGCTTGCCGCCGCCGCGGCTGCCGCGGCCGCCGGTGTGGGCAGCGGAGCGGCCGGGTCCTTCCTGTCGCAATGGATCACCGACAAGCGCAACGAGCCGATGCTGCAGCAGCTCGACAAGGGCGGCATCCTGCTTTGGGTCAATGTCGGCGATGCCGCGCGCGAACGCATCGCGCTGGAGGTTCTGAACCGCCACGCCGCCCATCCGGCCGAGGTGCACGAGGTTCGTCAGACCGGATCCGAGTGATCGCTATCCCCGGCGTCCGCGGCGGACCAGGGCGTCGGGGGTGAAATCCTGCGGCGTCAACGGCGCGCCGAACATCGCCGGCGGCAGGCCGTTGTCCAGGCCGCGGGCGGTGTAGCGGTCGGCGGTCAGGTCGAAGGCGAATTCCACCGCCGGCACCAGGGCGGGGACCTGCCAATGCTGCACCGGGTGCGCCTCGGCGTAGCGCAGCAGGTCGCCCTTGCCGTCGTAATGCTCCGAGGCCAGGATCTGCCAGCTGTCCTCATCCAGGTAATAGGTGCGGTCGGGCAGGGCGTGCTGGAAATTCGGCTTCAGCCGGGCATCGACCACCCAGACCCGGTGCATCTCATAGCGCAGGAACTGCGGGTTGGGGTGCCCCGGCCACAGGATGTCCCGCATCGTCAGGCCGGGGTTGGACAGCCGGTAGGCATTGTACGGCATGTACATCTCGCGCCGCGTCACCAGCGTGTAGTCGAAGCGGTCGAGTGCGCCGCTGAACATGTCCAGCATGTCGGCGGTACAGATGCCGCCCGTCACCGGGTCCGGCGTGTCATAGGCGAAGTCGGGCGCCCTCACCACGCGGCCACGCTCCCCCTCCCTTGCCCAGGCGTGGGTGCGCGCGGCGATGGGGTCGAGGGTCCCCTGCAGGATCAGGCTGCTGCCGGCCTGCTCCCTCGGTTCCAGGATGGTGCGGCGATAGAGCAGCGGCGGTGCCGCCATGTCGCCGTCGGCATAGGGGGAGGCGAACTCCTCCCGCAGCTTCGTCATCGAACGGCTGCCGTCGCCGGACTGGACTGCGGTCAGGCTGGTGCGCGACACGCTGCCGCCGCGCCAGCGGAGCTTGTGGTTCCACATCGCCTGCACGCCGTTGGCGGGGATGGGAAAGGGCACGCCGACCGAAGCACCGCGCAATGCCAGGCCGTTTTCCCCAAGACCGGCGCGGTCGGCGTTGACAAGCGTGGCGTCATAGATCCGCTGCGGTGCGGCGGCACTGCGGTGGCAGGGGAACAGCGCCAGTTCGAAGCTTTCCGGATATTTCGCCAGCAGCGCCTGCTGCCCGGCGGTCAGCCGAACCTTGTAGCGTTCGACATCGGCGGCGCCGACGGTGAACCAGCGGACGTCCTCGATATAGGGATCGATCGGCGGGCGGCCGGGCACATAACCACGCGGTGCGGTGGTCAGCCCGCCGGTCCAGGGCGGGATCGCCCGCGTGCGGTTGCCGGCCCGCACCGCGCCGAAGGGCGTCAGCTCCTCGCCCAGCCGCGGCACGCCGACGTCGGGCGGAGCGTTCTGGGCGAAGGCGCATGGTGCGGCGGCGGTGGCGGCAGCCCCCAGCAGCAGGCCGAGGGCCTCCCGCCGGCCGGGCCGGAAATCGAGTTGGAAGTCCGTCGGATCGCTCATGCCGGATCGCTCATGTCCTTAGCCGCTCCGTTCCGGCAAGTTCCTGTTCGATGGCGGCGCAGGTCGCGGCGAAGCTGTCGCGCAGCCGGTCGGCCGCTTGCGCCAGCCGGTCGAGCGTGGCGCCTTCGGTGGCGGCCTGTTCCAAAAGGCGGGCCGCCTCCGCCAGCGGCTTGGCGCCGGCATTGCGGGAGGAGCCTTTCAGATTGTGGGCGCAGGCCCGCACCCAATCACGGTCGCCGTTGCCGAGCGCCGTCCCCAGGTCGGCAAGCACGCCGCGGCTGATGGTAACGAAATCGTTCAGCAGCTCCGCCAGCATCGCGGCATCGCCGCCGCACAGCGCGCGCAGATTGCCGAGATCGACCAATGCGCCGTTGCCGGCAGCGGTGGCGGTGGTCGGTACAGGCGGCGCCTTTGCCGCATCGGGAATCGCGGCATCGGCTGCGGCCGGCGGCATCCAGCGGGCCAGCGTCACCGCCAGTTGCGACAGTTCCAGCGGCTTGCTCAGCACATCGTCCATGCCGGCGGCGCGATAGCTTTCGATGTCGGCCGGTGCGGCGTTGGCGGTGATGGCAACGATGGGCAAGCGGTTGCCCACGCCGGCCGACGCCTCGCCGCTGCGGACCTGACGGGTCAATTCGAACCCGTCGATCTCCGGCATCTGGACGTCGGTCAGCAGCATGGCGTAGCGGCGCCGGCCCTGCCGCATGGCGTCGAGTGCCGCCAGCGCCTCCGCCCCGCCCGGCGCCATCTCCGCGGCATAGCCCAGCGCCTGCAACTGCATCTGCAGAACCTTGCGGTTCACCGGGTTGTCTTCCGCCACCAGGATCAGCCGGCCCTGGGCCATCGCCTCCTCGACGCTGGGTGCGCCCTGGCCGTTGGCAGAGCCGGCGGCAGGGCTGGCCGTGCCGCGTCCAATCCTGGTCGAGGCGTGTGCCGCCGAGGAACGGTGGGGGTGGGCCTGGGCCGCCGGCTGGGGAGGGCACAGACGCCCCGCGGCGATGGCCACCGCACGCAGCAGCACCAGCCGGCGCAGCGGCCGGCTCAGCACCATCGTGCCCGGCTCCGCCCCCCGCGTGCCGGGGAGGGAGTCGGGACTAGGCTTTCCGCCGGTTTCGTGGCAGAGCAGGACCACCGGCGGCCGGGCCTCGCCGCTGCGTCGCCCCAGCTCCTCCGGTGCGCAGGCGGCGGCGGGGATGTGCAGCGCCTCGTCGATGACGACGACCCCGACGGCGCAGCCGGCCTCCCGCGCGATGCGGGCCTGGGCCGCCAGCTCGGGCGGCGAGGCGGCGGGCAGCACGTGGGCGCCGGCCTGCTCCAGATAGCGGGCGAGGAAACCCCGCTCCATATCGTCGGGCACGCCCAGCAGGACCGTCAGCCCGTCGAGCCCGATGGCGTCCTGGCTGTCCTCCGCCGACGCCGGGCCGGCGGCGCGGTCCATCGGCAGGCGCAGCCAGAAGGTGGAGCCTTCGCCGGGCTGGCTCTCCACCCCGATCTCGCCGCCCATCAGCGCCGCCAGCCGCCGGCTGATCGACAGTCCCAGACCGGTGCCGCCGAAACGCCGGGTGGTGGAGCTTTCGGCTTGGGTGAATGGTTGGAACAGGCGCTGGCAGTTGGCCTCGGCGATGCCGATGCCGGTGTCGGACACGGCGATGCGCAGCAGCGGCCCGGCCGCATCGCGCTGTGTGCCGGCCGGCTCCAGTTCGGCGCGCAGCACAACGCGGCCAGTTTCGGTGAACTTGATGGCGTTGCCGGCCAGATTGAACAGGATCTGGCGCAGCCGCACCGGATCGCCCAGCAATGCCTGTGGAATTGCCGGATCCACATAGGTCAGCAGCGTCAGCCCCTTGGCTCCGGCGGCGGGTGCCAACGTTTCCGCCACGCCTTCCACCAGGGCCGGCACCGACAGCGCCACCCGCTCCAGATCCATCTTCCCGGCTTCGATCTTCGAGAAGTCCAGGATGTCGTCGATGATCCGCAGCAGGGCATTGGCCGATTCGCGCATGGTGCCGACTGTGTCGCGCTGCTGCTCGTCCAGGTCGGTCCGCTCCAGCAGGCCCAGCATCCCCAGCACCCCGTTCATCGGCGTGCGGATCTCGTGGCTCATGGTGGCGAGAAAGGCGGATTTGGCTTTGGTCGCCTCTTCCGCCTGCTCGCGGCTCTCGCGCAGCTCGCGCGTGCGCTCCGCCACCCGGGTTTCGATCGACAGGATCTGGTCGAAGGCGCGCAGCGCCGCGATCACCGCGGTGAACAGGCTCTCGGCCGACAAATCGGCTTTCGGCTTGTAGTCGTTGATGTCGTAATCGACGATCACGTCGCGCTGCGGCGCCTGTCCCGGCTGACCGGTGCGCAGGATGATGCGGACGTCGCGGTTGCCCAGCTCGTCGCGGATCCAGCGCACCAGCTTCAGGCCGGAGTCGTCCTCCTCCATCACCACGTCCAGCAGGATCACGGCGATGTCGCGCCGGTGTTCCAGCACGTTGCGGGCGTCCGCCGCGGTGAAGCTGCTGATCAGGTCCAGCCGCCGCCGCTGGAAGGTGACGTCGGCCAGCAGCAATCCGGTCATGGAATGCACGTCGGACTCGTCGTCGACCACCAGGATCGGCCAGGGCGGTGCCGCCGGGTCGACGATGGCCGCGCGGGCCACCGCCACCGCGTCATGCCCGGCCGCGGCACCGTCCGCCTCTTCGTCGGCGAACAGGATCTCGTCGTCGTCGTAGGCGCCGCTGCTCATGCGGGTTCAATCTCCAGCGATACGGACGTCGTCGTCGGGGGCGAGGCGGTGTGGGGCGAGGCGGCGGTCGAGGAGGTGGCTGCGGTCTTCGGGATACGCAGGGTGAAGGTAGTTCCATCGCCGGGAACGCTGTCAACCGAGATCCGCCCGCCCAGCGACTGCGTCACCAGATTGAAGACGATGTGCAGTCCCAGCCCGCTGCCGCCCGACCCGCGCCGCGTGGTGAAGAAGGGTTCGAACACCTTCGGCAGGTTCTCCGCGGGGATACCGACGCCGTCGTCGGCGAAGCGGATCTCCACCTCGCCGTCCGCCGCCTCGTCCACGTCGATGACCATGTGCCCCTTGCTGTCGGCCGGGAAGGCGTGGGTCAGCGCGTTCATCACCAGATTGGTCACCACCTGGCTCAGCGCGCCGGGGAAACTGTCCATCACGATGCCGGGCGAACAGGCGATGGCGACGCGGTGGCGGCTCTTGCGCAGGGTGGGGCCCAGCGAGGTCACCACCTCCTCCAGATAGGCCAGCAGGTCGAAGCGGCGCCGCTCCTCGCTGGTCTGGTCGACGGCGACGCGCTTGAAGCTCTGGATCAGCTCGGCCGCGCGGGTCAGGTTCTGTTCGATCAGACGGGAGGATTCGCCGGCGGTGGCGACATAGGCGGCGAGTTCGGACTTCCTCATCGTTCCGCGTTCGAACGCATCGGCCAGCGTCGCGGTCCGTCCCGACAGGTGGGTGGCGCAGCCGAAGGCGATGCCGATGGGGGTGTTGATCTCGTGCGCGACGCCGGCGACCAGCAGGGCGAGCGAGGCCATCTTCTCCGCCTGGACCAGACTGGCCTGGGTCTCCTTCAGGTCGGCATAGGCGCGCTCCAGCTCCTGCATCGCATTGAAGATTTCCTCGGCCGAGCGCGCCTCCACCGTCACGTCGGTCAGGGTGCGGACGAAGCCACCCTCCGGCAGCGGGTTGGTGCGCACCTCGACGATGCGGCCGTCGGGGCGGCGGCGCTTGAAGGTGAAGGGCTGGTCGATCATCCCCTCCGGTTCGCCCAGCGGGACCCCGAACTCATCGTCTGGATCCGCTCCGGCGATCGCCATACCGGCGCCCCCCCGACCGGTTCCAAAGCTCAGATACAGGTCGGGATCGTCGCCCATCTCGCCGAACTCGCCCCGGCGGCGCTGGATCGCGACGATGTCGGCGAAGCGCGGGTTGCCGGACAGCGTCTCCGGGGCGATGTTCAGCAGTTCCGCAGCCCGGCGATTGGCCGTCACCACACGCCCGTCGCCGTCGACCTTGATGATCCCCTGGTCGGTGTTGTCCAGCGTCACCTGCAGCACGTTGCGCTCATGCGCCAGATCCAGTTCCGCCCGCACCCGCTCGGTGACGTCGGACATGGTTCCGGTCAGGCGCAGCGCGCGGCCGTCGGCGTCGCGTTGGGCGGTGGCGCGATCCTCGATCCAGGCCCATTGCCCGTCGCGCCGCCGCATGCGGTAGACGGCGGTGAAGGCCATGGCGTGATCGCGCAGGCGCCGCCGCGAATCGGCCATCACCCGGTCCGCCTCGTCCGGGTGCAGCAGCGAAGACCAGGTCTCCGCCGTCATCGGCAATTCGTTGGAGCCATAGCCGAGCAGGGCGGGAAACTCCGTCGACCACCAATAATGCCCCGTGTGCAGGTCATAGTCCCAGACGGAGGACCGGGTCGCGGTGATCGCCAGCGCCAGCCGCTGCTCGCTCTTGCGCAGGGCGGCCTCCTCCTGTCCCAGCCGCGCGAGCATCGCATTGTAGGCCTGGATCACCCGGCCCAGCTCGTCGGCGGCGCCCCAGTCCACCGGCTTGTGACCGCCGCCGCGCTCCGCTTCCAGGATGGCGGCGATCAGCCTCCCCAGCGGCCGCCCGACCGTCAGCCGCAACGCCGCCAGCGCCGCCGCGATGGTGCCGGCCAGCATCAGCAGAAGCAGCGCCGCAGTGTTCATCACCTCCTGCCGCAGCTGTTCGCGCACGACGTCCTGGCTGTAATGCAGCGTGAGGGTGCCGACCTGGAGGTTCTGCACTCGGATCGGACGGCGTTCGATATGGGCGTCGTCGTGGGCCGGGCAGTTCGATCCCGGCCAGACGAACCGCCCCTCCGCCAAATCGTCGCTAACCTGGACGCAGACCAGTTCCCGGTTGGCGCCGATGCCTTGGATGACGTTGCGGATCGCCGGGACGTCGAAGGTCCACAGGCTGTTGGTCAGCGCCGCCGCGTTGACGTCGGCGATGGCTGCCACCTTCTCCCGAAGTCCAGCCTGAAGATCCTTGTAGCGGTGGTAGTAGAACAGGGCCGAGCACAGCGAGACGGCGATCACCAGGCTCGGCACAAGGATCAGAAGGAACTTGGCCGATACCGTCGGGACACGACGCCACGCCTCAGCGATCCTGGTCATGCATTGCCGTTCCGGAGGTTCGTGGTAAGGGCGGTTGGACGGACGTGCGGAGTGGGCAGGGCTTGGCGACGGACGTCCGCAACAGGTGTATCGTGAGTCGGCGCTGTCGGTTCGGCACGCGGCGCGCGTGCCTTCCCGGATATGTTCTACTCCGTTGTGTGCAACCCGTCCATGGGGGTGAGTCCCGAGGCCGGTCATTGAAGCAATGTCGCAGTTCCGGGAAATACTGCGGAGCCACAGCATCGGCACTTGAGGCAAGGCGACGGAGTGCACTACTGTGCATAAGCAATATGCCTGGGTTTCACGCGCATTCGTATGGATGCGGCCAAGGCTGCGGACCGGTTGAGGGGATTTATGGATTTCAAGACGACCAATACAGGCGATGCGACCGAGGTCAGGATGACGGGCCGCCTGGAGTTCACCGACCATGACAAGATTCCCGACATCGTCGAACTGCTGGACCAGATGGCGGGGTTTGGCAGGCGTCGCCTGGTCATAGACATGTTGGCGCTGGAGTTCATCGACTCCGCTGGTCTCGGCATGCTGCTGATCCTCCAGGAAGAGGCCGAGAAACGCGGCATCAAGATGATCGTCAGCGGCCCGGCGGGAGAGGTCAGGCGGTCGATCGAACTCGCGCGGTTGAGCGAGATCATCACCATCGAGCCCTGAACGGCCGAATTCGAACCGCGGGGGCGGAGCGATCCCGTTCCCGCCCGCCTGCCGGTTTCCGTCCGATGGGAGTTTGCCGCATGGACGCCGCTCATCACGACCGCAGGGCCGAGCCTCCGGCCGAAGCGGCTTTGCGTGGCTTCAGCCTGCTGCGCGACCGGGTGCCTACCGATATGGCCGCCCGCGTCTTTGCACGCTTCTGCGGAACGGACCAGCTTCCGGGAGACGGCCCTGCGTCCCCGGACTCGCGGCCAGGGGAGCGGACGAGCGAACGGCCAGGGGACCATGTGGTGGAAACGCTGCTGATGGACCGGGCGGACCGCGACCGGCTGCGTGCCGCCTTCGTCCGCGGCCCGTTCCTGACGGTAGAGTTGGGCGAGGGTGCCGACGAGGCGGCGGCCCTGCTGGACGACTGGTCGGGTGCTCCGGCGGCGGACCATCCGGACCTGCCCGGATTCTACCTGTCGCTGACCACCGGCACCGCCTATGGCCTGCAATGCCCGGTGCTGGTCTGCGACGAGCTGGAGCGGCGCGGTGCGCTCGATCCGCAACGTCGCTCCAATGTGGAACTCTGCCTGCACGAGGCGGTCGCCAACGCCATCGTCCACGGCAACCTCGGCCTTTCCAGCGCGGTGAAGGGGGAGCCGGGCGGCTACCGCCGCTTCAGCGAGATGATGCGCGACCGGCTGGGCGACCCCGCCGTGGTGCGGCGGCGGCTGGACATCTTCTGCCGCTGGAGCGAGCGCAGCATCGCCATCGCGGTGGTGGACCAGGGCGGCGGCTTCGACACCGAACTGGCCCCAGCCATCAGCGGCAACAAGGCGCGGTCGGGCCGCGGCTTCGTCTTCATGCGCACGCTGGCCGCCCGGGTGACGGTGACCGACGGCGGACGCTGCACCGTCCTGCAGTTCGACCGCTGACGGAGCGTCCATGGCCGGGTCCGCCCTGTCGCTGTCGGACTGCCGTGTCCTGATCGTCGACGACAACGAATTCAACCGCAAATCCCTTGCCCTGGTGATCCGCCGTGCCGGCATCACCGACATCGCCTTCGCCGAGAACGGCCGGGAAGGGCTGGCAGCCGTCGACCGCTTCCGCCCCGACCTCGTCCTGCTCGACGTCGACATGCCGGTGATGAACGGCTGGGAGATGTGCGAGGCACTGCGCCGTAACACGACTCACGAAGAGCTTCCGGTGCTGTTCCAGACCGCGCTGGACAGCGACGAGGAGCAGGTGCGCTGTTTCGAGGCGGGCGGCAGCGACTTCATCTCCAAGCCGATCAAGCCGGGCGAATGCGTGGCCCGCGTCCGCCACCAGCTGGAGAAGCGCAAGCTGTTCGGCGACCTTGCCGCCTTCCGCGAGCGGGTCCAGCGCGAGCTGTCGCATGCCCGCGCCATGCAGACCTCGCTTCTGCCGGAGAACCGCCGGCTGGCCGAGGTCGCCGACCGCTACGGCCTGACGCTGGATGCGCATTTCGAGACGTCGTCGGAACTGGGCGGCGATTTCTGGGGGCTCTACCCGCTGGGCGACCGGCGGCTGGGGCTGCTGATGGTCGATTTCGCCGGGCATGGCATCACCGCGGCGATCAACACCTTCCGCCTGCACACGCTGATCGACCGTTTCCCGATGCAGCACATGGCGCCATCGCAATGGCTGGCGCAGCTGAACGCCGCCCTGAAGGACGTGCTGCCGACGGGTCAGTTCGCCACCGCCTTCTTCGGCATTCTCGATCTTGCCACCGACACGTTGACCTTCGCCGCGGCGGGCTCGCCCAACCCGGTACTGGGGACGCCGGCCGCTGCGAAGGGCGACGGGCCGGACATCCGCCTGCTCGATTCGGCTGGGCTGGTGCTGGGCGCCTCGCGCCGGGCGCAGTATGTCGACCAGAGCCATCGCCTGCCGCGCGGCGGTTTCCTGTTCCTGTACAGCGACGCCCTGATCGAATGCGGTGGTGAGGAGTGCAAGCCGCTGGGGCAGGAGGCGGTGCCCGATTTCGTCCGCGACGGGCTGGCCCGCGACCGCCAGCATCCGCTGCGCCCGATGATGGACAGCTTCTATGCCCGCACCAGCCTGCCGCTGCGCGACGATCTGACCGCCGTCTGGGTCGCCAGACGGGCATAGGGGTGGGTCAGGGCGCGAACTGTTCCTTCAGGATGCGTTCCTCGAAATTCAGCTCGGGGTCGAACAGCAGGGTCAGGCCGACGTCGCGGCATTCCTGCACCTCGACCCGCAGGACCTCGCGCACCTCGGTAAAGTCGGCAACGGCGCTGACCGGACGCTTGGTCTCTTCCAGCACGTCGAAGCAGATGCGGGCGGCATGGGGAAGCAGGGCGCCGCGCCAGCGCCGCGGGCGGAAGGCGCTGATCGGGGTCAGGGCCAGCACGCCGGCGTTCAGCGGCACGATCGGGCCATGGGCCGACAGATTGTAGGCGGTGCTGCCGGCCGGCGTCGCCACCAGCGCGCCGTCGCAGATCAGCTCCGGCAGCCGGACCACCCCGTCGATGGTGATGCGCAGCTTTGCCGCCTGCCGCGTCTCGCGCAGAAGCGACACCTCGTTGATGCCCAGCGCCTCCACCCGCTCGCCATTGACCCGCGTCGCCACCATGCGCAGCGGGTGCAGGTTGACATGCTGGGAGGCGACGATGCGCTCGGCAAGATCCTCCTCGCGGTAGACATTCAGCAGGAAGCCGACCGACCCGCGGTTCATGCCATAGACCGGCGTCGGTCGTTGGCGGTTGCGGGTCAGCGCCCGGTGCAGCGTTTCCAGCAGGAAGCCGTCGCCGCCCAGCGCCACGATCACGTCGGCCTCGTCCGCGGTGGCGTTGCCGTAGCGGTGGACCAGCCGGGTGCGGGCAGCCCGCGCCTCTTCCGTGTCGGCGCAGGCGAAGGCGATGCGCAGCGCGTCGGGCGCGGGCATCAGGGGTGCCTGCGCGTCGGCGGATTGGGGAAGGGCGGGCGCAGCGGCGGACTGCATGGCGACGGGATCGGTCATGCCGCGACCATAGCGCAGTCCGGCAGTCGCGCAAAAGTTTCGCGCGGTGACGAAGCGATGCAAAAGAGCGCATCCGTCGGCGGCACAACGAAAAAGGGGGCCGCGGACGGCCCCCTTTTTTACGATATGGAACGGATCGGCCGAGGCTACTCGACCATTTCCGACACCATCTCCTCGTCATCGTCGCCGGAGGTGCGCTTCGGCCGGTTGCCTTCGGCATAGTCGAAGGCCGGCTTGTCGTCCTTGACGGTGACCTTGACCAGACCGCCCTTGCTGAGCTTGCCGAACAGCAGCTCTTCCGCCAGCGGCTTCTTGATGTACTCCTGGATCACGCGGCCAAGCGGGCGGGCGCCGTAGAGCGGATCGTAGCCCTTCTTGCCCAGCCACTCGCGCGCCTCTTCGTTCAGCTCGATGGACACGCCGCGGTCTTCCAACTGCGCTTCCATCTGCATGATGAACTTGTCGACGACGCGGTTGATGACCTCCTGCGTCAGCGGCGCGAACGGGATGATCGCGTCGAGACGGTTGCGGAACTCCGGCGTGAACATCTTCTCGACCGCTTCGATGTCCTCGCCGACCCGGCGGTCACGCTCGAAGCCGATGGCGGGCTTGGCCATGTCGGCGGCCCCGGCGTTCGAGGTCATGATCAGGATGACGTTGCGGAAATCGACGATCTTGCCGTTGTGATCGGTCAGCTTGCCGTGGTCCATGATCTGCAACAGGATGTTGAACAGATCCGGATGGGCCTTCTCGATCTCGTCCAGCAGCAGGACGCAATGCGGGTGCTGGTCGATGGCGTCGGTCAGCATGCCGCCCTGGTCGAAGCCGACATAGCCCGGCGGGGCACCGATCAGGCGCGACACCGTGTGCCGCTCCATGTACTCGGACATGTCGAAGCGGGTCAGCTCGATGCCGAGAGTCATGGCGAGCTGGCGGGCCACCTCGGTCTTGCCGACACCGGTCGGGCCGGTGAACAGGTAGTTGCCGATGGGCTTCTCCGGCTCGCGCAGGCCGGCACGGGCCAGCTTGATCGCGGAGACCAGCGCGTCGATCGCCTTGTTCTGGCCGAAGACCATGGTCTTCAGGTCGCGCTCAAGGTTCAGCAGCGTTTCCTTGTCGTCGCGGCTGACCGACTTCGGCGGGATGCGGGCGATCTTGGCGACCACCGCCTCCACGTCCTTCACGCCGATCTTCTTGCGGCGCTTGTTCTCCGGCAGCAGCATCTGCGCGGCACCGACCTCGTCGATGATGTCGATGGCTTTGTCGGGCAGCTTGCGGTCGCCGATGTACTTGGCCGACAGCTCCACCGCGACGCGGATGGCGTCGTTGGTGTAGGTGACCTTGTGATGCTTCTCGTAGTAGGGCTTCAGGCCTTGCAGGATCTTGATCGCATCCTCGACCGACGGCTCATTGACGTCGATCTTCTGGAAGCGGCGGACCAGCGCCCGGTCCTTCTCGAAGTAGCTGCGGTATTCCTTGTAGGTGGTCGAACCTATGCAGCGCAGCGAACCGGAAGCCAGGGCCGGCTTCAGCAGGTTCGAGGCATCCATCGCCCCGCCCGAGGTGGCGCCGGCGCCGATTACCGTGTGGATCTCGTCGATGAAGAGGATGGCCCCCTCCGTCGCCTCGAGTTCCGACACGACGGCCTTCAGCCGCTCCTCGAAATCGCCGCGGTAGCGGGTGCCGGCCAGCAGCGAGCCCATGTCGAGCGCGAAGATGGTGGCGTTGCGCAGCACCTCCGGCACTTCCTGCTGGACGATGCGGCGGGCGAGGCCCTCGGCGATGGCGGTCTTGCCGACACCGGGGTCGCCGACGTAGAGCGGGTTGTTCTTCGACCGCCGGCACAGGATCTGGATGGTCCGTTCGACCTCCTGTTCCCGGCCGATCAGCGGATCGATCTTCCCGCCGGACGCCTTCTTGTTCAGGTTGACACAGTACGCCTCTAGCGCTTCGCTGCCTTTTTTCACGACCTTCTCCGCCGCCGCCTCGTCGTCGGCGCCCGAGACCCGCTTGGTTTCCGAGCGGCCCGGAGCCTTCGCGATTCCGTGAGAGATGTAGTTGACCGCGTCGAACCGGGTCATTTCCTGCTCCTGCAGGAAATAGACTGCGTGGCTCTCGCGTTCAGAGAACAAGGCAACGAGCACATTTGCTCCCGTCACCTCCTCACGTCCCGACGACTGGACGTGGATGGCCGCACGCTGCAGAACCCGTTGGAAACCAGCCGTCGGCTTGGCATCATCAGGCCTGTTCGTGATAAGGTTCGCCAGTTCGTTGTCGAGGTAATCCGACAGTTCCGCGCGCAGTCGGTCGAGGTCGATCCCGCAAGCGCGCAAGACGGCGGTAGCATCGGAGTCTTCGGTCAACGCGAGCAGAAGATGTTCGAGCGTCGCGTATTCATGCCTGCGCTCGTTCGCGTGGGCCAGGGCTCGGTGCAGCGTCTGTTCCAGGTTACGCGACAGCATGTGTGGGTCTAATCCTTTTCTAACGTGCATTGCAGCGGATGCTGGTGCTGGCGCGCAAAGTCCATCACCTGCGTGACTTTCGTCTCCGCCACCTCGTAGGTGAACACGCCGCACAACCCCACACCCCGCCGGTGCACATGCAGCATGATCTGGGTCGCTTCCTCTCGCGATTTGCTGAAGAAGCGTTCGAGAACGAGAACGACGAACTCCATCGGAGTATAATCGTCGTTCAACATCAAGACCTTATACATCGACGGCTTTTTGGTCTTTGGCTTGGCCTTTACGACCACGCCGCTGTTCGTGCCGTCGTTGCCCTGCTTGTCAGAGTCGGCCATGGTCCCAGTCGAATGTCATCGCGATGCACTGTCACTGTGAATGATATGGTCATTTCGGGCGCGGTGGGAAGGGGCCGTTTTCGGTCTCTCTCCATTTGGCAGACCCTCCTTTGGTCCGGTCAGCCTTCCGATACCCCTAAATAGGAGACATCTCTTGCCTTCGGGCCGCAATCGGCGGGAAACCCTAAGCCTTTCTGCGGCATCATCAGGGTAGGGGACGGGCAAGGGGGGCTGCACGCAAAACGGCCCGGCACCCCTGTCCGGGATGCCGGGCCGCTGCGATGCGGTCGTTCAGGTGGGCATAGGATGCCCGCCGATCAAGCCGGGAGGATCAATCCCGGCCTGTGGGCGCCGATCAGGCGGCGACCGGCTTCTTCGACAGGACCTCGACCGTGGCGTTGACACGGGCGCTCAGCGGAGCCAGCGCCTCGTTGGCGACCTTGACGGTCAGCTCCTGCAGCTTGGTGCTCTCGGACACGAAGGCATCGAGGCTGGCCTTGGTGTAGGCCTTCTGCAGTTCGACCAGTTCCTGGATCGTCTTCACCGCCAGCATGGACTTGGCGTTCGACACGCCCTTCTCCAGCGAGGACTGGGTGAAGGCGGCAACCTGCTTGCCGGCCTCTTCCGCGCCCTTGGCGACGACAGTGCCGGACTGCACGAATGCGTCGACATTCCCCTTGGTGAGGGCGGTCAGCTCCTCATAGCCCTTCATCACTTGGGCGGAGGCCTTTTCCATCTGCTCCTGCTGGGCCTTCACGAGGCCTTCCAAGTTCTGCTTGGCGGTGGCGATGGCGTCTTCGACGGACTTGGTGACGGCGGCGATCTGGTCGGACATGGCTATGCTCCTCGCGCTCTCTCAGGGGTCAACCGCGCGGCCCCGACGATGCGGCGACCGGGCGCGGAGTGGGTTGAGTCCCTCGGACCCCGAAGGATCGGGCGCCCGAGATATGCTGCACTGCAACATAAGCAGAATGTAAGGAAATCCAGGGCCGGAGTCAATGGATATTGTGCACTGCACAAAAGCCGTCAGCGTGCATCGGAGGGAGCCCGGAACGCAAAACGGCCTAGCAACCGCGTGGAGGTTGCCAGGCCGTCTGCGGGGCCGGAGTCCATGGCTGAACCCCGGCCGTCAGGTCTCGTCCAATCGGGCCGATCAGGCGGCGATCGGCTTGGAGAAGGTCTCCACCGTCGCGGTGACGCGGGCGTTCAGCGGGGCCAGCGCCTCGTTGGTCACCTTGGTGGTCAGCTCCTGCAGGCGGCTGGTCTCGGCCAGCATCGCGTCAAAGCTCGACTTCAGGAAATCGTTCTGCAGCTCCACCACTTCCTGCAGGGTCTTGGCGGCCAGCAGAGCCTTGCCGGTGGTGATGGACTTGTCGAGCGCCGACTGGCCATAGGCGACAACCTCGCGGCCCAGATCCTCGGCGCCCTTGGCGGCGATGGTGCTGCTGGCGATCAGCGCCTCGACATTGGCCTTGCCGGTGGCCTGCAGGTCCTCGTAGCTCTTCAGCATCTGGGCGGCAGTCTTCTCGAACTGCTCCTTGGCGGCGGTCGCGGTCTGCTCGAACTGCTTGACCGTCTGCTCCTGGCCGGCCTTCACCAGACCCTCATACTGCTCCTTGGCCTGGGCGGCGACGGTCTCGAGCGACTTCGGCGTAAACTGGTTCATGACGCGCGTTCCTTCCTGGCTGATGCCGGCGTATGGAGAGTGGACCCGCCCGCCGCAAAGCGTGGCGCGGAGCCGGCCGGCAGCGGTGTATGTTGCGTTTTTACGTTGTGCAGCCGTTGTCACGGATTTTCCGGAGGCCATGGATCGGCCTCGAAAATGCTGCACTGCAATATAAGGGTTTTATGGGCTAAGCACTGCGCGGTGTCAACAGTCCGTTCGGCGGGTATGCGGCTTACTCCGTTGTGCCGAACCATACCCCGAAAGCGTGAATATCCTGTGACGTCATAGTCGCTCTCGTTGCGGACGGGAGCGGCGGTCGCGGAAGCGGCGGCAAGCCTCCGGCGAAGACTGTCCTTAACGAAGACTTTACCGGCGCTGGGACAAGTGTAGCGTGGCTGTGGACGGGATTCGCCTCGGCCAATGGTCAGGTGCGGCGCTTGGACGCGGCGCTCCGGACCATCCCTTCGTCAGGCCGCATCTTCGGGACCATTTCGACCATGACCTATTGCCTTGGCATCAAGACCCGCGACGGCCTGATCGGTCTGTCGGACGGCAGAATCACCAGCGGATCGCAGCTGTCGTCGGCCCGCAAGGTGACGATGATGGGCAGCGGCGGCGACCGCTTCTTCATCATGAACTCCGGCCTGCGCAGCGTCCGCGACAAGACTCTGGCCTATCTGCGCCGCGACATGCAGAAGCGTAGGGGCGAGGCCTACGCCACCATGCTGGACGCGGTGTCGGCCTTCACCACCTGCCTGCGGCAAGTCGCCGCGGAGGATAGGGAGTCGCTGGAGGCGTCCAAGCTGCACTTCAACCTGCACGCCATCATCGGTGGCCAGCTGGCCGAGGACCGCGAACCCTACATGTTCCTGGTCTATCCGGAGGGCAATTGGATCGAGGTGGACGAACGCACGCCCTACCTGTCGATCGGCGCCACCGCCTACGGCAAGCCGATCCTGGACCGCGCGCTGACCTACGGCACCGACATGCAGACGGCGCTGAAGCTGGCCTATCTGTCCTTCGACAGCACCCGCTTCTCCACCAACGACGTCGGCTTCCCCATCGACATGGTGTCCTACCATGCGGAGTCGCGCAGCTGGCGCCAGTCGAACTACGACTATGACGATCTCAGCGAACAGCGTCAGTGGTGGAACCGCAACCTGACGGAACTGGCCCGCCGCATGCCGGACGGCCCCTGGGTCGAGACGCTGGTCCCGGAGGAGATGCGTCCGCGCCTGCCCGCCGAAGAGGCGGTCTGACTGGCAGGGTGACCGGCGATCAGTTGCCCGGAAGGGCGCTCAGCAGCAGCGCCCCGAAGGGGGCGGTCGGGCCAACCAGCCCATCCCGGCCGACCTGAATCTCGAAGAACACCCCGCCGTCCGCCAGTTGGCCGGAGGAGGGCAGGGTGCGCGGCGCGTCGTCGGGGTCCGGCAGGCCGGGGAAGGCGACGCCCGTCGGGTCGAGGCCGCGCAGCAGCTCCGGGAAACGGGCGTTGGTGAAGCGGCTGGACGGGTAGGGAAAGGCGGTGAAGAACCACTGCCCGGCGCGGCAGCCGTTGATCAGCCAATAGAAGCCGTTGGACGGCAGCCGCAGCCCCTGGGGCGGTGGGTCGAACGCCCCGTCGTCGCGCAGGCGGCCGATGAAGCTGTCATATTGCGCCGCGGTCAGTTGCAGGGTGGCCGTGCGGCCTCGTGCCGCGGAGAAGGGGTCTGTCAGCGTCATGCGGGCGAGGTCGGTCGCCTCGATCACATGCGCTTCCACCGCCGCGCCGCCCCGGTCGGGGTCGCCGACGACGTCATAGGTGCGCACGTGCCGATTGTAGTCGGCGTTGAAGATCAGCCGGAAGCGGTCGGCGCCGTCCTTGCCGCAGCGCGACCGCAGATCGTCGCCATTGAGATAGCTGAACCAGGTCAGCTTGCGCGCCAGCGGATTGTCGGTCGGCCCCACCGAGCCGCAGCCGGCGAGCGCCAGCAGGGAGACGGCCATGGCCGCCGCCTTGACGCCTCGGGCCAAGCCATGGCGGAAAAGGGTGGCCGGAACGGTTCTTTGATGACCACGACTCATTGTCGCTTGCCTCGCGTCTGCGGCCCCTGGTAGGTGGAGAAGCAAGGGCGCTGCGGCAAGCCCTGGAAGGCGGGCTTCGGCCTGTCGGAGGGCGCCGGTAATCCGTCTGCCCCCTGCCGTAACCCTTCCGCCGTGCCCTTGTCCGCCGTCCTTTCTCTTGTCATGCAGGACCCGCAATTTTGGCCACAGAAACTGCGAAAAGCCAAAGCAGTAAATTAACGAATTCATGCTAGACACTGATTTCGCACGAATTTACCATTGAACCAAGCACCAGTATCTAGCGGTTGGCGGGGCCATCATGAGTGTAGCGCGCAACACCGTTCGTAACGGATTGTTTCCGTTCGCCTTTCGCGCGGCGGATACGAACGGGGGGCGGAGTTCGGCGGGTGTGGGTCGCCATTTGTTCGCGGCAGCCGCGCTGCTGGGCATGGTGGCCGCCGGAGCCGGCCTGTCCGCCGCCGAGGCGCTGGCGGCAAAGGCTGCGGCCATCGTCGTCGATGCCCGGACCGGGCAGGTGCTGATCGACCAGGACGCCGACGCGATCACCCATCCGGCGTCCCTGACCAAGATGATGACCCTGTACCTGACCTTCGACGCGCTGGACGACGGTCGCCTGACCCTCGACCAGCAGTTGCCGGTCTCGTCCTGGGCGGAGAGCATGTCGCCGACCAAGCTGGGCCTGCGCGCCGGCCAGACGCTGAAGGTGGAGACGGCGATCCTCGGCCTCGTCACCAAGTCGGCCAACGACGCCGCGGTGGTGCTGGCGGAGGCGCTGGGCGGCACCGAGTCGCGCTTTGCCGAGATGATGACGCGCAAGGCCCGCGAACTTGGCATGCGCCACACCGTCTACCGCAACGCCTCCGGCCTGCCGAACATGGAGCAGGTAACGACCGCCCGCGACTACGCGATGCTGTCCCGCGCACTGATGCGCGACCATGCCAAGTATTACCCCTATTTCAGCCGCCGCAACTTCGTCTATGGCGGCCGTACCCTGGCCAACCACAACCACCTGATGTCCCGCTACGAGGGCATGGACGGCATCAAGACCGGCTATACCGTCGCGTCCGGCTTCAACCTCGCCGCCTCGGCGGTGCGGGACGGGCGCCGTCTGGTCGGCGTGGTGATGGGCGGCAAGTCGGCCGTGTCGCGCGACAACAAGATGGCGGCCCTGCTCGATCAGGCCTTCGGCCGGCCCAGCCGGGGCCACGAGGACGGGCCGGTGATGGCGAGCCTCGACATCACGCGCTCCGACGCTGTCGACGGCGAGGGGGACGATGACGAGGAGCCGGTGGTGAAGGCCAAGCCGGTTCGCGCCTCCCTGCAGACGGCGGCGATCCCGGTCGCGCCCGCGAAGGAGGAGAAGGCGAGCCGTGGCAGCGCCTCTTCGCATTGGGGTGTTCAGGTCGGCGCCTTCTCCAGCAAGGCGGCAGGCAACAAGGCGGTGAGCCAGGCGGTCAAGCAGGCGCCTTTCCTGCTGCGGACGGCCAAACCCAGCGTTGTGCAGGCGAAGACCGGCAAGGAGACCGTCTACCGTGCCCGCCTGACCGGGCTGGACGAGAAGGACGCCCGCAAGGCCTGCGCGGTTCTGACCAAGCACGGCCACCATTGCGTCGCCGTTTCGCCGGGCGAACGGGGCTGAGTTGACGACGGCAGCCGCGGCCGTCTCCGCCGCCGGCCGGGCTCACTCCCGGGCCGCGGCGGCGCACCGATTCAGGAACCCGATGGCCGGCGCCAGCGTGCCGGCCAGTTCGCCGGCCAACTGCGTCTGATCGGCGCCCGGCTGCTCCAGACCCGCCTCCAGGGCACGGGCCGCCCGGCGCAGGGCCAGACAGCCATATTGCCCTGACACTCCTGCGATCTTGTGGGCCATCGCCCCCGCCGTCGTCCGGTCTCCGCCCGTCAAAGCGGCGTCCAGCGCCTGCCAGTGCTGCGCCAGCACCGCGGCCGTCCGGTCGAGCAGTTCGGCGGCGCGGGCGGCGGGCAGCATCTCCCGCATCGTCCTGATCGCGCCCTCGTCGAAGGCCGGGTCGGTTGACGGCGGTGCGGCTTGCGGCCGGTCTCCCGGCACGGCGGACAGGGCATCCAGCCGCAGCGGCTTGGTGAGCATGCCGTCGGCGCCGCAGTCGGTGCAGCGGGCGTGCCCTTGCGATGTGGCGCTGGCGGTCAGCATGAGAATGCGCGGGGCCGGGTTGTTCGGCTGCCGGCGGATGGCGCGCACCGCCTCGTCGCCGGGCAGGCCGGGCAGGTCCAGATCCATCAGGATCAGGTCGAAGCCACCCTGTGCAGCAGCCGCGACGGCGGCCGGTCCATCCTCCACCGCCACCACCCGATGGCCGGCACGTTCCAGCAGGGCGCGGGTGGCAAGGCGGGTGACCGTCTCGTCCTCCGCCAGCAGGATGTGCAAGGGGTGTGCTCCGCCCGTCCGGTCCGCCGTCATGCCGGTCCGCTCTCCCTGGTTGATGTGGTCGCCCAGTCTACCCGGTTCTGCGCCGCCGCGCACCGGTAAGGTCAGTTGGACGGCGGGATCAGACCGTGGGCGACGCCTGGGTGAACATCGGATCCTCGATCCGGTGCAGGCGCCCGGCGCCGGTCATCGCGGCGCGCAGCAGCAGGGTCTTGCGGCGGGCGGCGGCCAGCTTGGCGACCGGCGCTTCACGCAGGACTTCCGCGCCATAGGCGTCGGCGACCATCAGCCCGCAGTCCTCCGGGATCAGTTCGGTCGGGAAGCCATCGTCGACCGCGAAATAGAAGGCGTCGCACCAGTCGCGATACTCTTGCCATTTCTGGTCGGAGCGGAAGTCGGGAACGCCGCTCTTCACTTCGACGATCAGGATGCTGCCGGCCTCGTCGATGGCCAGCACGTCGGCCCGCCGGCCGCTCGCCAGCCGGAATTCGGTCAGGGTCGCATAGCCGCGCAGAGCCAGCGCCCGTCGCACGCCGCGGAAGATTGGCGGCGCACCCCCGGCCGGAAGGCCGGCGTCGCTGTCGGAAACCGGAACGGCAATATCGTCGCTCATGGCGCGGTGCCACCATCGAAACGGGAACGGGTAGGGAACATGGCCCCCACAATGACCGGTCGGCGCGGTGCCGCCAAGGGGCAAAAGATGGTTGGTCGCGATCAGGCCACCCAAATCAGGTCGGCAAGATGACCGGGGGCAGGGGGGCCGGACGGCAGCGGTCGCGCGGCAGGCTGCGCTCGGCGGGGAAGACCAGCACCACCGCGGTGCCGACCCCCGGCTGGCTGGTCAGTTCCAGCCGTCCGCCATGCATCTCCACCAGCCGCTTGACGATCGGCAGACCCAGCCCTGTCCCGCGGGAGTTGCGGGCGATGGTGGAGTCCGACGGCTCGAAGGGGTGGAGGATGCGGGGAAGGTCGGCGGTCGGGATGCCGACGCCGGTGTCGGCGACCATCAGCCCGAGCCCGCCATCGGGCATGAGATGCGCGGTCAGCACCACCTCGCCGCCGGGACGGGTGTGGGTGACGGCATTCGACAGCAGGTTGGTCAGCATCTGGGTCAGCGCCTGCGCATCGCCCTGCAGCAGCGGCAGGCCGGCCGGCATCTCGCGGCGCATGCTCACACCACCTTCCGCCGCCGCTTCCTGCAGGGCGGAGACGACCCTCAGCGACAGCGTGTCCAGATCCACCCCTTCCTCCGCCATCGGCATGCCGCCGCTGTCCAGGCGTGACAGCTCCAGAATGTCGTCGATCAGCGCCAGCAGGTGGGTGCCGGCATCGCGGATGTCGCCGGCATAGCTGCGGTAGCGCGGATTGCCCAGCGGCCCGAACGGCTCCGACAGCAGCATCTCCGAGAATCCCAGCACCGCATTCAGCGGCGTGCGCAGCTCGTGGCTCATCTGGGCCAGGAAGGCGCTCTTGGCGCGGCTGGCGCTTTCCGCTTCCGCACGGGCGGTGCTTGCCTCCGTCTCGCGGATGCGCAGCCGCTCCTCGTTCAGCTTCAGGGTGGTGACGTCGGTGTAATGGACCAGCACGCCGCCCGGCACCGCATGCTCGCGGCTGAGCAGCCAGCGCCCGTCGGGCAGCGGCACCACCGTCGGCGGTTCCAGGCGACGATGACGCTCCAGCCGCGCCGTCATCCAGGCCGCACGCTCCTCGTCAGTGGTCAGGCGCGGATCGGTCGAGGCGAATCCGCGGGCCAGCTCTTCGAATGACACGCCGGGAACCAATTGGTCGGTCAGGGCGGGCAGGTCCCTCTTCAGCCGGCCGTTGGCGTGGACCAGCCGGTCCGCGTGATCGAACAGGGCAAAGCTTTCGGCGCTGTGCTCCAGCGCCGCGGTCAGGCTTTCGGCCAGCGCCTCGGCTATGGAGGGGTTCTCGGGGCCGAGATCGGTCAGGATGGCGCACAGCCCGCCGGGGGTCGGCCCGGCCGCCACCCGCCAGCGCACCGGCGTCGACCCGCGCCGGGCTGCAACGGTGCGCTCCACCGGTCCGTGCAGGGCCTCGGCCAGCGCAGCGAACAGTCCTGGACAGGCGGCATCGGTGCCACCACCACGCAACCGCTTACCGGTCAGCGGAGCGACGCCCAGCAGCCGCTCCGCCGCTGGATTGGCCGATTGCCATTCCAGGTCCGTCAGTGCACCGGTACAATCATGATGTGCCTTGAAGAGCGCAGCGGCGTCCGGCAGTTGCAGCATGGCGAACGACAGGGAATCGACCGATGGGAATTTCCCGGCCTTGCTCCTGTCGTGCCCACCTTCGGCACAAGTCTGCGTGTCGCAATCCATTCCGCCATCATTGCGGGCTATCCCTAAAAAACACTGAAGGCCAAGCCTTAAGCGCCATCGAATATTTGTCGAATTGTAACAGGTGCGGCTGACTGCTAGGCCAATTTTCAGAATTTGCCGAAAAAGCAACGAAAGGTTTGATTGCGGATACCGTTACGATCTTCGCGCGGAGTCTGCCGAATGGCGGGCTTTGCAACAGTCGGCGGCTTCCCTAGTCTGAGTCCTATCGGAGCATGAGCATGGGATGCAGGTGTGACCGTGAACGGCAGCCATGACGACGCCGGCGGTGCGGTGCCGGCCCTTCTGGTGTTCGGCCCCGGTGGAATGCTGGCCGACTGGACGCCCGCGGCAGAGGCCTTGCCGACGCTTGCCGGGCGATTGGCTGCCGGCGTGACGGCTGATGATCTGAACGCATACCTCTCCTCCGACGCGGCAGCCGGTGCGTTGCCGGAGCGCACGATCCTGCCGCTTGCCGGCGGCGGCGCGGTATGGCGGTTCCACGGATGGCCTCCGTCATCACACTCCCGCACGGCCGCGGCCGCGCCAATGGGCGATCCCGCCGGGCGTCTTTTCGCCGCCGCAAGCCACGACCTGCGGCAGCCTCTGGCGGCGCTGTCCCTGCTGATCGGCACGCTTGACGGCAGGCTGGATGCTCGGCCGGAGCGTGACCTGTTGCGCTCGATGGCGCAGGCGGTGGAATCGATGCGCAGTATGGTCGATGGCCATTTCGACCTTGTCCGTCTGGAAAGCGGCCTGACCGAGCCGGACATCCGCACCCATGCGGTCAATGGCGTGCTGATGCGCCTTGCGCTGGAGGTGGCGCCGCGCTTCGCCGACCGTGGGCTGCGCTTCACCGTGATGCCCTGTTCCGCCATGGTGCGGACCGATCCCGCGCTTCTCGAACGTCTGCTGCATGGTTTGGTGGCCAACACCCTGCGTGGGAAGGTCCGGGGTCGTGTGCTGCTGGGCTGCCGCACGCGCGGCGATCATCTGCGCATCGAACTGTGGGACAGCGGCCGCGGCCTGTTGCCGCAACGTCTGGCCTCCCTGCGGGCGGAATTGGCGAAGCCTGCTGGGGAAGGGGCGGGAACGCTGGGGCTGGATCTGACCTTGGTGCGCGGCCTTGCGCGGAAGCTCGGCCTTGGGCTGGAAGTCTGCGCCGAAGAGGGGCGAGGCACCGTCATCGCCGTCGCGGTTCCCCTTTCGGTCGAAATGGGCGCCGACGTGACCGATGCCTCCGGCGGGGAGGAAGCCGTCGCCGCCCCGGCGCCGGACAGCCGCACCGCCGACATCAGTTGCACCCGCATCCTGGTGATCGAAGACGATCCTATGGTGCTGGCCGCGCTGGAGGCGCTGCTGGGGCAATGGGGATGCAGTGTCGTCGGAGCAGAGTCCTACGACTTGGCCGTCGAACGGATCGGTCCGGTACCGCAGCCCTTCGATCTGGTCATCTCCGATCTGCGGCTGAAGGGAGCCGCCAACGGCATCGTCGCGATCCGGCAGATCGCCAAGCTGTTCGACCGTCCCGTGCCTGGCATGATCCTGACCGGCGACACCGATCCCAAGCGCCTGCGCGAGGCGCGATTGTCGGGATATCCTCTGCTGCACAAGCCTGTCGCGCCGCTCGCCCTGCGGGCCGCCGTTGTCCGCCTGCTCGGGGATGATCCCCTTTGATAACAAGATTAGGTTCGGAAGTCGGGTCTTCGGGAAATGCGTGCCGAATATATAGTGTCGCATCTTTCAGCCATTGCTGCAGTGCAATGACAATCCTGAAACAGAGGCGGGAGGGATGCGGCAAAATGCAACAAGGTTGCGACGTTTATTCGCAAGGCAAGCCCATTCTTCTCCTCCCATCGGTGGGGTGAACTCTTCCTTTGGTTTAATGGTGAACTTTAACATACCCATTTATGCTTTCCCTTCGTTATGATCCCACTCGAACAGTGACTGTTCGAACGGGCTGGTCGGAGGGCGTTCGAATGAATCGGCAATATCGGGTGGGGGGAAGGACGGCGGCGCTGCCGGTGATCGTCATCACCGGGCTGTTTCTGTCGCTTTCGGCCTTTCTGCTGATCCGCAGTGCGACCAGCCAAGCCGAACATGCCCTGGCCGACCGGCAGGCGATCCAACTTCTCGACGAGCTGAAGGCTGGGCTGGAGCGCCAGAGCATGCTGCTGCGTGCGCTCAGCGGTCCGCTGGCCGGTCCCGCCCCGGTGACGGACGCGAGCTTCGCATCGGCGGCCGAACCGCTGCTGCCGCTTTATCCCAATCTGCGGGCGGTCGCCTGGGCGCGGCGGATTTCCGAACGGAACGTGCCGTTGCTGGAGCGGGCGATGCGCTCGGCAGGCTACACCTCATTCACCGTTCGCAATGCCGATGGCGGAAGCGGCCCGGAATACGGCGCCACGGGAATGACGGCCGACCGGTTCGTCAATGTGCTGGCCGAACCGCGATCCGCCATCGGGCTGATCGGTCTCGACATGGCCAGTCTTCCCGGGCAGCGCGACGTGCTGGTGCGGTCCTGCGCGGCAAATCGGCTGGTCGCGGCCGAAGGCGAGCCGTTGCGGGCGGAACTGGGCGAGAGTTCCGTGCTGATCTACCTGCCGGTCTATACCCGCGACGTCGAAGATGACCCGGGCAGGCCGGGCGAGCCCATCGTCTGCGATCTGCTCACCGGTTTCCTGTGGACCAGTTTCGATATCGGCCAGTTGCTGCGGGATGCGGTGCGCCGGGTCGGCCTTACCGTCGGCGATGTCTATCTTCTGGAGCCGCGGACCCGGCCGGATATGGGCGCGCCACGGATGCTGGCCGCAGAAGGGGCGATCGGCCGTCCCGGGGAACTGCCGCATCCGCCGGTCACCCCCCTCACCGTCGAGCAGTTGACGGGCGCCATGGCGCCGCACGCCATCGTCCGCGACATCGCCTTCGCCGGGCGGGTGTGGCGCCTCTATGTGCTGCCGGACGCGGCGCGGCTGTTCAGCGCTGACGACCGGCTGGCCTGGACCATGCTGATCGGCGGGATTTTCCTGACCGCGGGTGTAGCGGCCTATGTCCTGCGGGAAGCGCGCACCAAGCGCCTGCTGCGGACCGAGGCGCGTGCCCGTGCCGCCATGGCCCGCGCCCTGCGCGAGAGCGAGGAACGCTTCCGGCTGGCGCTGCGCTATTCCAAGGTCTCGCTGTTCAGCCAGGATCGCAACCTGCGGCATCTGTGGATTTATTGCCCGCGCACCGACCTGCATCCGGAGCGGATGATCGGCCGGACCGATGCCGAACTGTTCCCGGTGGACGAGGCGGCGCGGATGTCGGCCATCAAGCGGTCCGTGATCGAAAGCGGCACCGGCACCCGGTGCGAGCTTGAGGTAACCTATGGCGGCAGCCGGCGGGTGCTCGACCTGTCGGTGGAGCCGATGCGCGACGAAACCGGGGCGGTGGCCGGCGTCGTCTGTGCCGCCATCGACATGACGGAATCGGTCGAAATCCGGGAGGCGCTGTCCCGCGCGCATGCCGAGGCGGAGCTGGCCAACCAGGCGAAGAGCCGCTTTCTGGCCGCCGCCAGCCACGATCTCCGCCAGCCTTTCCAGGCGATGAGCCTGTTCCACCACATCCTGATGAGCAAGCTGGACGATCCCCAGCAGGTGGAGGTGGCGAACAAGCTGGGGGAGGCTCTGACCGCCGGGAACACGCTGCTGTCCACCCTGCTCGACACCTCCGCGCTGGAGGTCGGCAATGTCAAGCCGCGGGTCGCGGAGTTCGAGGTCCAGGACATCCTCGCCCGGCTGTCGGTCGAGATCGGCGACCAGGCGATCGACCGCGGGCTTCAACTGCGGACCGTTCCCTGTTCCGCCCGGGTGCAGAGTGACCCGATCCTGCTGGAGCGGATGGTCCGCAACCTGCTGGTCAACGCCCTGCGCTACACCACGGAGGGACGGATCCTGCTGGGTTGCCGGCGCCGCTCCGATGCTGATGGCGGATTCCGCCTGTCCATCGAGGTGTGGGACACTGGCCCCGGCATCGCCGAGGCGGAAATGACGGCGATCTTCGGGGATTTCTACCGCTGCGGCACCGACCAGCGCGACAGCGGCCGCGGGCTGGGGTTGGGGCTGTCCATCGTCCGCCGCATGTCCCAGATGCTGGATCATCCCGTCACCGTGCGGTCGCGGGTGGGGCGCGGCACCGTCTTCGCGGTCAGCGTGCCGCTGGTCGAGCAGCACTGCCACTGCAGCGCCGCGGCGGAGTGAGCCGCTGCGTCCCCGTCTCCTGTCCTGGTTCTTCCATACCGCAGCGCGCAATGGTGGCAGTCCTGCCGGCGGGTCCGCTTTTCCCGTCCGCGTCCGCGCAAGTTTCGGTTATGCTGCGGCTGCTCACTGCACCGAAACGATCCCAGTAACCCAGCTGCAACAATAGCTTGGCGACTTTATTGATGTAGGTCATTGGGCCCCTTCGCCATAGGGGCTATTGCTTTCGCACAGGCGCACTCCTTGGATAATCCTTGGAGGGCGAAGGTTCCGCTTCGACGGAACCCAACAAGACGGAGTCCGGCCCGTCGCCATGGCATGCCCCCGCAGGGCGCCGACGGCAACGGGAACCGGGCTTGGGAGGATACGGCCTGCCGCCGCGACGGATGCCCCGGCCCAACGGGGCATCCGGTCCGGTCACCGGCATTCGGGCTTCCGCCGCCTTGAGGCGGGGTCCGTTGGTCGGGCGCCGCGATCCTTTTCAGGAGCATTCTAGTATGGACACCGCCATCGCCGCCCTCTCCGCCGCCCCGGCGGGTCGCAGCGGCCTCGTTCCGACCGGCAAGAACGGCAGCCCCATGATCGAAAACGTCACGTTCGAGGAAATCCACATCGGCCAGCAGGCTAGCCTGTCGCGCCGCCTGACCATGTCCGACATCGAGCTGTTCGCGACGGTGTCCGGCGACCTCAACCCGTCCCATGTGGACGAGGATTACGCCGTCGACCACAAGGTGGTCGGGCATGGCATGTGGTCGGGCTCGCTGATCTCCGCCGTTCTCGGCACCCTGCTGCCCGGTCCCGGCACCGTCTATGTCGGTCAGGATCTGCGGTTCGAGCGTCCGGTCCTGCTGGGCGACATCGTTACCGTGACCGTTACCGCCAAGTCCAAGGATGCGGTGCGCAAGACGGTCGTCTTCGACTGCCTCGCCGCCAACCAGGATGGCAAGACCGTTGCGACCGGCGTCGCCGAGGTGATCGCCCCGACCGAGAAGGTGCGCCGTGCCGCGGCGGAACTGCCGCAGGTGCAGGTGATCCGCCATGACGGCCACGAACTGATGCTGAAGAAGTGCGAGTCGCTGCCGCCGGTGCCGACCGCCGTCGTCCATCCCTGCGACGAGAGCTCGCTGCGCGGTGCCGTCGAGGCTGCTGAGGCGAACCTGATCGACCCGGTTCTGGTCGGTCCGGAAGCCAAGATCCACTCCGTCGCCGACATCTATGGCCTCGACATCTCGCGCTACCGCATCGTCGACGTCGCCCACAGCCATGCCTCGGCCGAGACCGGCGTGCGGCTGGCCCGCACCGGCGAGTGCGAGGCGGTGATGAAGGGCAGCCTGCACACCGATGAGTTGATGGGCGAGGTGGTGCGGAAGGAAACCGGCCTGCGCACCGGCCGCCGGCTCAGCCACGTCTTTGTCATGAACGTCCCGACCTACCCGCGTCCGCTGCTGATCACCGATGCGGCGATCAACATCTACCCGACGCTGGAGGACAAGGTCAGCATCGTGCAGAACGCCATCGACCTCGCCAAGGTGCTGGGGACCGAGGTGCCGCGCGTCGCCATCCTGTCGGCGGTCGAGACCATCAACACCAAGATCGCTTCGACCTTGGAAGCCGCGGCGCTCTGCAAGATGGCCGACCGTGGCCAGATCACCGGCGGCATCCTCGACGGCCCGCTGGCCTTCGACAACGCCATCAGCCGCGAGGCCGCCATCACCAAGGGCATCAAGTCCGAGGTGGCCGGTCAGGCCGACATCCTGCTGGTTCCCGATCTTGAGGCCGGCAACATGCTCGCCAAGCAGTTGTCCTTCCTGGCCCATGCCGACGCCGCCGGCATCGTGCTGGGCGCCCGCGTGCCGATCATCCTGACCAGCCGCGCCGACAATGTGCGCACCCGTCTGGCGTCCTGCGCCGTGGCCGTCTTGTCGGCCGCCGCCCGCCGCCGTGGCGCCGCCGCCGCGGCCGAGTGAGGAGGGCAGGGCATATGTCCAACGCGATCCTCGTCATCAATGCCGGCTCCTCCAGCCTGAAATTCTCGGTGTTCCGGGATCATGGCGGCGGGGATCCGGTGGTCACCATCAACGGCCAGATCTCGGGCATCGGCACCCAGCCGGTGTTCGAGGCCAAGGACGCCCAGCGCCGCCCGCTCGCCGAGAAGAGCTGGGGCGCTGGTGAACCCAGCGACCGCACCGCCCTGCTGTCCTATCTGTTGAGTTGAATCGAAGAGCGGCTGGAGGGGGCGACGCTGATCGCCGCCGGCCACCGGGTGGTGCATGGCGGCGTCCGCCACGCCGCCCCGGTGCTGCTGACCTCCGCCGTGCTGGATGAGCTGGACGGTCTGGTGCCGCTGGCCCCGCTGCACCAGCCGCACAACCTCGCCGCCATCCGCGCGCTGGCGGAGGCGCATCCGGAACTGCCACAGGTCGCCTGCTTCGACACCGCCTTCCACCGCAACCAGCCCTGGCAGGCGCAGACCTTCGCCATCCCGCGGGAGCTGACGGAGGAGGGCGTGCGCCGTTACGGCTTCCACGGCCTGTCCTACGAGTACATCTCCCGCCGTCTGCCGGAAATCGCGCCGGAGTTGGGCGACTCGCGGGTGGTCGTCGCCCATCTCGGCAGCGGCGCCAGCATGTGCGCCATCCATGGCGGGCGCAGCGTCGACAGCACCATGGGCTTCACCGCGCTCGACGGCCTGCCGATGGGCACCCGCTGCGGCACCATCGACCCCGGCGTGCTGATCTACCTGATGCGCAAGGGCATGGACGCCGGCGCCATCGAGAAGATGCTCTACAACAAGTCCGGCCTACTCGGCGTGTCGGGCATCTCCAACGACATGCGCGCCCTGCTGGAGAGCAGCGACCCGCATGCGCAGGAGGCGGTGGAACTGTTCTGCTTCCGCATCGCCAAGGAGACCGGCGCGCTGGCCGCTTCGATGGGCGGGGTGGATGCCGTGGTGTTCACGGCGGGCATCGGCGAACGCTCCGCCCCGGTGCGGGCGCGGGT
The DNA here is from genome assembly GCA_965650625.1 of uncultured Azospirillum sp. Lineage (GTDB taxonomy): Bacteria > Pseudomonadota > Alphaproteobacteria > Azospirillales > Azospirillaceae > Azospirillum. Next base: position 49,145 of record CBFGPE010000034.1, read on the forward strand.
CGGCGACAAGCTTGCCTGGATGGGCGTCGAGATCGACGCGGCGGCCAACGAGGCCAATGCGGCGAAGATCTCCACGTCGCGCAGCCGGCTGCCGGTCTATGTCATCCCGACCGACGAGGAACGGATGATCGCGCTGCACACGCGCAAGGTGCTGACCGGGCGGTGAGGGCCGGGCGGTGAGTTATGGGGGTGTCGGTTGACAATGCCCCCACATCCCGCTGGAGCCTGCCCGCAATCGATGTTAGCTCACCCTCCGGCATCAAGCATCGTCCGGGGAACCCGTGGTCCGGCCCTATCTGCCGCTGAACGCCCTGCGTGCCTTCGAGGCGTCAGCGCGGCATCTCAGCTTCACCCGCGCCGCCATCGAGCTGTGCGTGACCCAGGCCGCCGTCAGCCATCAGGTCAAGCTGCTGGAGGAGCGGCTAGGCGCCAGCCTGTTCCACCGCCTGCCGCGTGGCCTTGCCCTAACCGACGAGGGGCGAGCGCTGCTGCCGACGCTGGAGGAGGCGTTCGACCGCATCGGCGGCCTGCTCGACCAATTCGAGGGCGGGCGGTTCCGCGAAGTGCTGACGGTCGGCGCGGTCGGCACTTTCGCCGTCGGCTGGCTGCTGCCGCGGCTGGCCCGCTTCCGCGAGGCTCATCCCTTCGTCGACCTGCGCCTGTCCACCAACAACAACCGCGTCGACATCGCGGCGGAGGGGCTGGACTACGCCATCCGCTTCGGCGACGGCGCTTGGCACGGCACCGACGCGATCCGGCTGTTCAACGCGCCGCTGTCGGTTCTGTGCGCTCCGGAGATCGCCCGCCGCCTGCGCGACCCCGCCGATGTCGGCCGCGAGACCCTGCTGCGCTCCTACCGGGCCGACGAATGGCCGGGCTGGTTCGCCGCCGCGGGGATGGAGCCGTCGGCCATGCCCCCGGTCAAGGGGCCGGTCTTCGATTCCTCCTCCCTGATGGTGGAGGCGGCGATCCAGGGGGCGGGGGTGGCGCTGGCTCCGGTATCGATGTTCCGCCGGCCGCTGGCGTTGGGCCTGATCGAGCAGCCCTTCGCCGTCACCGTGTGCAAGGGCGCCTATTGGTTGACGTCGCTGAAGTCGCGGCCGGAGACGCCGACCATGCGCGCCTTCCGCGACTGGCTGTTCGCCATGGTCGCGGAAGACGCCCCTGACGGAGGGGTCAGGACAGCGTGACCCGGCGCGGCGCCTGCTGCCGCTCTTCCCGCCGCTGCCAGAAGCGCAGGCGCAGCCGTGGCGCCATGAACCAGGCGATGGGGGCCGCAAGCACGATGCTGAGGATCACCACGGTCGGCATCAGGGTCATCGCCTGCTCGGAAAAGCTGGGAACCGCGAGGACCAGGACGGTGCCGATGCCGAAGACCACACCCTGGATCATGCCGTAGATCAGGATGGCAAGGCGCAAACGGGTGGACATGGGGCTGCTCCGCTGAAGTGGACTGGTGCAAAGACCGCTTTCCTCTTCAACCAAAACGCAGCCGCAATGTTCCGAACGCCATCGGGGAGAGTCCATCCCGCCCGATGATGTTCGTATACATACAATTACTTGGCGTAAGCTGGACCTGCACTTACCGGTGCGCCCGCCACCACGCCATCAGCCCGGTGGTGGAGCTATCATGGGCGCCCTCGGCCGGACCGGTTTCCATCTCCGGCAGGATGGTGTTGGCCAGCTGCTTGCCCAGCTCGACGCCCCACTGGTCGAAGCTGTTGATGTCCCAGA
>CBFGPE010000035.1:0-49312 GCA_965650625.1 uncultured Azospirillum sp.
GCGTCCACCTCGCCAAGATGCTGAAGTCCGGCGCCAACGTCCTGCTGCTCGACGAACCGACCAACGATCTCGACGTCGATACGCTGCGGGCGCTGGAAGACGCGCTGCAGGCCTTCGCCGGCTGCGCCGTGGTCATCAGCCACGATCGCTGGTTCCTCGACCGCATCGCCACCCACATCCTGGCCTTCGAGGGCGATAGCCACGTCGAATGGTTCGAAGGCAACTTCCAGGATTACGAGGCCGACAAGAAGCGCCGCCTGGGCGCCGATGCCGACCAGCCGCACCGCATCAAGTACAAGCCGCTGGTCCGCAGCTGATTGCTGCTGATCCCGTAGGCTGAACTGGAAAGGCCGCCCCCTCCGGCTGGAAGGGGCGGCCTTTTTCATGACCGCGAACGGTCAAACCCATCAGCGGGTGACGTCGTCCGACCGGTCGGTGCGGCGGTCGCGCAGGTTTTCGTCCCGCGTGTCCTCGACCTCCACCTCGGTGCGGCGGACGGTGTCGCGGACGCTCTGGGCGCGCTCCTCGACGTCCTTGCGGACCACGACCGTCTCGCGGACATGGGCGGTCTTGCTGACAACCGCTTCCTCGTCGGTCTCCGTCACCTCGATGGTGCGCTCGCGGAAGGCGTCGGCGGGAACGTCCGCACTGCCTTCGACCATACCGCCGGGGCGGGGCTCGACGGTGACCGTCTCGTCACGCAGGCGCACCTGCTCCTCGACCGGCGTCTCGACGACATAGCTGCGGACGCGGACGCCACCGCGCTCGACGGTGCGCTTGCCGATGTTGACCTGCTCCTCGACGACCGGAATCTGCTCCTCGCGTTCGAACGTGCCGGTGCGGGTGGTTTCGGTGTTCACGTCACGCATGGCGGCGGCGGCACCGGTCAGGCCGGTTCCTTCGGTGGCGGTGCGGCCCGGCGAATAGCGCAGCCGCTCCTCTTCCGCCGAACGGTCGTCATAATAATCGGCGGTCTCGTCGTAGCCGGTCCAGCCGGACTCGCGATAGGCGCTGCCGCGTTCCTCGACATCCACCACGTTGCCGCGCTCCAGCACCTCCATGGCGCGGTCGACATCGTCCTCGTCCAGCCGGACCTTCAGCAGCGAGCCGCCGCGGCGGACGCCTTCGGCATAGACCTGCGCATCCTGGTTCGGCACGCCCCAGCCGGCGAGGCGGGTCAGCATGCCGCCCGAACCGGTGCCTGTCGTGGAGCCCGTGTAGCCAGCGGCTCCCGTCGCGGTCGTGCCGGTCCCCATGCCGCCTCCGGCGCCCAGACCCATGCCGACGGGCGGCACCGTGTTGGGCGAGGCGACATAGCCGGTGGACAGGTCGGTGCGGGCGGTGCCGCCTGCCGCACCCAGCGAGGCGTCGCCGGTGGTGGTATCGGTCCTGTCGCTCCAGCCGCCGCCGGACAGGTCGCCGTGCGACAGGATTTCAATGGCACTGGACTCGAGACCGGCGGCCTGCAGGTCGCGCGAGGCGGTTTCGGCGTCGGATCGGTGGTCGTAGAGGGCGACGATGGTCTTGGTCATCGGCTTTACTCCTCGGACATGGTCTGATTGGGGGACCGGACGGGTGCGGTCGGGGCTGTGACCCGCTCCACCACCGCCTCTTCGGAACGCAGGGTGACGGGCTGCTCGACCTCGACGGTGCGCCGGGATTTGCGGATGTGCAGTTCTTCACGGAGAATCAGGCGGCGCTCCACCACCAGCACTTCCTCGACCAGCGGGATCACGGTGACGTCCCCCTCCTGGCGGATGCCGGGATGGGCGTCGACCTCCCGGTCGATGGGAACGCGGGTGACAGTGGCCTCTTCATGCTCCAGCGCTTCGCGCACCATCTCTTCGCGTTCGGACACGCGCGTGGTGACGCGGACGCGGCTTCGTTCCACCCGCTGCTTGCCGACGGTCACCGACTCGTCGCGCAGGGGAATGACCGCATCGCCTTCGCCATCGCCCTTGTCGGCGCTCCGGGCGAGGGGCGGTCCGTTGTCGGCCGTCATGGCGGCGGGTGCTGCCGGGTCAGCGGAACAGGAGATAGAGGACGATCGCGACCACGATCAGGCCGATGATGATCCACATCCAGTTCATGCCCGAACTGCCGGCCCCGCCGTCGGAGCCGTCATACACACCAACTTTCCTGGGCTTCTGTTCGTCTGCCATGGGAGCCTCCTTCGGGTGTCGACCGGCGGGCTCTTGCCCCCATCCGGCGTGCTCCCTTCAAACAGGAGGTCCTTTGGATCGTTCCCCCTGTTCGTTTCGGAGAATCAACGATCCTGTGATTTCGAACGGTTCGGTGGAAGTCGGAATGACTGCCGGCCTCAGCCCGCCATCTTCTGGTGTTCCAGGAAGGCGGTCTTCAGCAGCGCCTTCAGGTCGTCGCCATACTGGTGGAAGCGAACGGACAGCTGGCCGCGCTCCTCGTCGCGATGCAGGACGACCAGATTGGCGACGGCGGCCACCTCCTGCCGGTCGGCCAGGACGACGCGGGCCCGGAAGGTCTGGCCGCGCTGGTAGGGCTGGTTGACCGCCAGCAGGCACAGCCCGCCCACCGACCAGTTGCGGGCGGGGAAGCTGCCATGGTCGGTGTGGACGACCATGCCGGGCCGGACGAAGCGCTTCTGCCGCCGCCGTTCCTCCGGCGGGGGAGGGGGGAAGGGACTGGACGCACCGGGCATGTCGATGCCGGACCGGTCGGTCAAGGCGTTCTTGAACACGGCACCCCGCACCACCGCCGGCCCCATGGTGGAGTCGCGCAGGTCGGAGTCCGAGAAGTCGGCGCCTTCGAAATTGGCCGGCCAGTCGCGGCCGCCGGCCAGCGGCACCGGGCGGGCGTCCACCCCATTCATCAGCGTATGCGCGAGATAGGCGCGGCGCAGGGTGGCGCCGCGCAGCACGGCATCGCGCAGGTCGGCCTCGTCCAGATCGATATAGGACAGCTCCGCCATTTCCAGGCTGGCCTTGGTCAGGCGGGCGCCTGGCAGGCGGCAGCGGCGCAGCCGGGCCGCCGCCAGCGTGCGTCCATGCAGGTCCGCCCCGGCCACCGACACAAGGTCGAGGTCGAGCCGCGCCCCCTCCGCACCGCCGCTGTCGACCCAACGCTCGTGCCGCTCCACCAGATCCAGAAACTCAGCCACCGGCATCGCGGTGTAGCTGGGCCGGACGATGGCATCGGGGGGCAGGGCGAAGGGGATGAAGGTGCGGGTCAGGGTGGCGTGGTCCATCACCGTGTTGCCGAACACGGCCCCGTCCAGGTTGGCGCCGCAGAAATCGGTGCCCATCAGCACGGCCGAAGTCAACTCCGCCCCGGTCAGGTCGGCATCGTTCAGGTCGGCGCCGGTCAGGTCGCAGCCGGAGAAATTGGCGCCGGCCAGGATCGACCGCTCCATCTTCGCCTCGGTCAGCCGGGTCGTGCCGGTGCCGCGTGCCGTCGGGCTGCCGTCCGTTCCGCCGTTGTCCACCAGTTCGCCCGCGCGGAAATCGGCGCCGCGCAGGTTGGCGTCGGTCAGCAGCGCGCGGTGCAGGTTGGCGCCGCGCAGGTCGGCGCCGGTGACGATGGCGCCGGTCAGGTTGACCGCCTCCATATCGGCGCCGAACAGATCGGCCTGCGACAGGTCGGACTTCACCATGCGGGTGTTGCTGAGATTGGCTCCGGCCAGCTTGGCGCCGGCCAGCGACACGCGCTCCAGGTTCAGCCGTGACAGGTCGCGGAAGCTGAGATCGGCGCGCCGGCCGCTGGACGGGCGCTTCAACCACGCCTGATGCGCCTGGATGATCGTCCGGAGTTCGTCGATCTCTTTCGGATCGCGTTCGGCCATGGCGTCGGGTTCCCGGATCCACCGTATGACGAAAGACAGCAGCGTCGCCGCAACGATAGCCCGTTCGGGCAGGCGCGTCACGGATTCTGAACGGGCGGTCGGCGCCAGTCCCGGCAATCCGGACAAGAAAAAGGCCGCCTCCCCTCGGGGAAAGCGGCCTTTTACCGATTGTTGTCTGCCCTGCCGCCCGGCCGTCAGCCGGCGCGGCCGACCTTCTGGCGCAGCGCCTGGATCAAGCCTTCGACGCGACCGCCATTCTGTTCGATGACGGAGGCGAACTCCTGCCGCTGGGTCACGCCCATGCTGACATTCTCAACCACCACGTCGATGATCTTGTAGTCGCCGCCGACCTTGCGGACGCGCCAGCTGACATTCACCGGCGGGCCGTTGGGGCGGACGATCTGCGTCGTCACCATGCTGTCCGATTCACCGGCCGGGGTGACGCCGGTGATCTTGAAGGTCTCGCCCGAATATTCGACGAAACGCTCGGCATAGGTGTTGACGATCAGCTGTTCGAACAGCTTCTGGTATTCGGCCCGTTGCGCCTCGTTGGCGCTGTTCCAGTAGCGGCCCAGCACCCAGCGCCCGATGTACGGCACGTCAAAGCCGGCGTACAGCAGCTTGCGGAAGCGCTGGATCGCCTGATCGCGCGACAGGCTCTTGTCCGAAAAGGTTGCGATGGCGTCGTTCCCCAGTTTCTGGATGAACGAAGCTGCCCCCTGGTCCGCGCTCTGCGCTGCGGCGGGGGAGATGAGAGAGTGCCCGGCCCAACCGCTCACCGCGAGCAGGGCAGCGGACGCGACAAACTGGCGGCGTGTCAGCATGATAGGGCGAAAAGTGGCTGTTGCGGCGGCTTTGTCAACGGTCATCTGGCCTTTGGGCGGCATCTGAACGCTTTTGGGGCGATCCCGGCCGGGTTGCGGCCCCAGCCCGGCGGACTGGCCGCCGCCGGTACCGCCGTTCCCGACCGGATGGACAGGGCGCGGCGGTACCGGCACGGTCGAAGTCTCAGGGCTTCGGCTGCTGGGTGGAGAAGTCCGGGAATTCCGGCGTGGTCGGCGCCTTGTTGTTGTTGATCGCCGCGCGGCGCTGCTGCTGGTACAGGCTGCGCACGGTGGCGTAGAAGTCCAGCGAGTTGCGGCGCAGGTCGTCGACCTCCTTCAGCACTTCCGACCGGCGGTCGATGGCGCTGACGACGCCGCGGGTCATGTAGGCGCCCTTGTGATCGGTGCCGTAGGCCCAGATGCGGACCGGGTCGCCGACGGTGTCGACGGCATAGCCGGCGGTGTCGCGCAGGTTCGACGGGCCGAGCAGCGGCAGGACCAGATACGGGCCGTCGCCGACGCCCCAGACCGCCAGGGTCTGGCCGAAATCCTCCGGCGCGTGCGGGATGCCGGCCTGGGTCGCGACGTCGGCGAGGCCGCCCACGCCCAGGATGGTGTTGGTCATGAAGCGGCCGGTGGCGTTCGTCGCCCCTTCGACATTGCCCTGCAGCAGGTTGTTGGCGATGTAGAGCGGCGCCATCAGGTTGTCGATGAAGTTGTGGATCGCGTCGCGGACCGGATCGGGCACGACGCCCACATAAACTTCCGCCGCCGGGCGGATCACCAGCACGTCCGCCGCCTCGTTGGCGGCGAAGACGAAGCGGTTGGGGATCTCCAGCGGATCGCTGACCCGATAGGCCGCATCCGAAGCACCCGAGTCGCCCGGATTGGTCGCGCAGGCGGTGGCCGTCAGGGCGAAAGCCAGGACGGTGGCCGAACGGAGGAGGGAGCGGGAAAGGCTGGCCAGCTTCATGTGCGACGGCTCTTTATCTGTGGGCTCGACTCGATGCGGGGCGCCGCATGTCCTGTCCACAACCGAAGACTCCGATGGCCGAAGTCCTCAACCCTGGCAAGGTGGCTACGCGGTCGGGGGGAAGATTGGGCGAGATATCGCAGAATTTCCACCGTTTCCTGACCTAACACAGGCTTGGCCTTTTGACCAGTATGCGCGGGCTTGCCCTCCGGAACGGTGCGACGATTGTGGCGGCTTTGCCGCAGAACCCTCGGAAAGCTTGGGTCCGGGCGGTTTGGACCGCTGAACCGCACAGTGAAAGCGGCCCCGCGGAGCCGGTCCGCAGCCTTTGCCGTCGCCCTTAGCGAAAAGCGGTTTACGACGCATAAAGATATCTTTATATCTGTATCCGGAGCGGCCGGGCATGGTGCATCGGCCGGCCACCACCCTCTCTGGCCCTCTCCCTGGCCCGAATCGGACGTGAGGCGATGGACGATCTGCTTGCGACGCTGAAGGCGGCGGCCGAAACGACCCGGCTCAGGCTGCTCGCGCTCTGCGCGCATGGCGAACTGACGGTGACGGAGCTGACCCAGATCCTGGGCCAGAGCCAGCCGCGCGTCTCGCGCCATCTGAAGCTTCTGTGCGACGCTGGCCTGCTCGACCGCTTCCGCGAGGGCACCTTCGCCTTCTATCGCCTCGCCGAGAAGGGGCAGTCGGCCGAGTTGGCGCGAGTGCTGGTCGCCGCCATCCCGGCGGACGACGTCACCCTGATCCTGGATCTGGAGCGGCTGGACGCCATCAAGCGCGCCCGGTCGGAGACCGCCGCCGCCTATTTCCGTGAGAATGCCGCGCGCTGGCACGAAATCCGCTCCCTTCACGTTGCGGAAGGCGAGGTCGAGGCCGCTCTGCTGCGCCTGTTCCCGAAAGAGGGGGTGGAGGAACTGCTGGATATCGGCACCGGCACCGGAAGAATGCTGGAGGTGCTGGCCGGGCGCGTCCATCGCGCGATCGGGGTAGACCAGTCGCGCGAGATGCTGGCCGTCGCCCGCAACCGGCTGGAGGAGGCGGGCCTGCGCCACTGCCACGTCCGTCAGGCCGACATGTACCAGCTGCCGTTCCCGTCCGGCTCCTTCGACGCCGCGGTGATCCATCAGGTGCTGCATTACACCGAATCGCCGGCCGGCGTGCTGGCCGAGGCAGCGCGGGTCCTGCGCCCCGGCGGCCTGCTGCTGATCGTCGATTTCGCCCCCCATCACCTGGAAGCCCTGCGCGAGGAGCATGCGCACCGCCGCCTGGGCTTCGCCGACGCCGAGGTCGCCGGCTGGTGCCGCCAGTCGGGCCTGGACTGCGGCCCGGTGGTGCATCTGCCGGGCGACCCGCTCACCGTTTCCATCTGGCCGGCCACCCGCATTGCGGCCGGCGCGCAAATTCCTTCCCCTAAGCTTGTCCACTCGCTCAGCGGAGTTCCGTCATGACCGCGCCCATTTCTTCGCTGCCCTCCATCAGCTTCGAATTCTTCCCGCCCAAGTCGGAGAAGATGGAGCAGAGCCTGTGGCAGTCGATCCGGCGGCTGGCTCCGCTGTCGCCCAGCTTCGTGTCGGTGACTTACGGCGCCGGCGGCTCGACCCGCGAGCGCACCCACGCCACGGTCTGCCGCATCCAGGCGGAGACCGGCATTCCGGCCGCCGCCCACTTCACCTGCGTCGGCGCCACCCGCGACGAGATCGACGCCATTGCCCGCACCTATTGGGACGCCGGCATCCGCCATCTGGTGGCCTTGCGCGGCGATCCGCCGGAAACCGCCGGCGGCATCGGTGGCCGGTACGAGCCGTTCCCCGGCGGCTATGCCTATGCCGCCGATCTGGTCGCTGGGATGAAGCGCATCGCCGACTTCGAGATCTCGGTCGCCGCCTATCCGGAAGCCCATCCGGAGGCGCCGAGCGCCCAGTTCGACCTCGACAACCTGAAGCGCAAGGTGGATGCCGGCGCCACCCGCGCCATCACCCAGTTCTTCTTCGACAACGACGCCTATTTCCGCTTCCTCGACCGTTGTGCCGCCGCCGGCATCCATGTGCCGATCGTTCCCGGCATCCTGCCGATCACCAACTTCGCCCGCGCGGTGGAGTTCGCCGGCAAGTGCAACGCCTCGATGCCGAAAAAGCTGGCCGAGACCTTCGAGGGGCTGGACGACGACCCGGAGACCCGCCAACTCGTCGCCGCGACGGTGGCGGCCGAGCAGTGCCAGGAGCTGCAGGCCCAGGGCGTGAACGACTTCCATTTCTACACCCTGAACCGCTCCGACCTGACCATCGCCATCTGCCGCATGCTGGGCGTGAAGGCGAAGGCCGCGCCTGCCGCGGCGGTGGCGGGGTAGGGCGCCGGACGCCGCCCCGTGCTATGCTGGGGCGGCGGACTATCTCGGGAGGGCGATGCCATGGACAGCCGGATCGGATACGACACCGATTTCCTCGCCTGGACCGAGGAACAGGCCCGCCTGCTGCGCGAGGCGGCGCGAGAGCGCATCAACACGCCCATCGACTGGGAGAATGTCGCGGAGGAGATCGAGAGCATGGGCCGGTCGGAATTGCGCGCGGTCGAAAGCGCGCTGGTCCGTGTGATCGAGCATCTGCTGAAACTGGAATATTCCCCAGCGGCCGACCCGCGTGGCACCTGGCGCCGCACCGTCCGCGAGCAGCGCGATCAAACGAATGACGGCATGGAGGACAGCCCCAGTCTCCGCGGCAAGATCGACCTCGCCAAGGCATACAGGCGTGGCCGCGACTATGCGACGGAAGGGTTGGAGCAGGACAGGCTGCCCTCTGACCTGCTTCCGGCCGATTGCCCCTACTCTATGGAACAGCTTCTCGACGAGGACTGGTGGCCCGCCAACCGCCACGGCCTCGCTTAAACCCGCTTCTGCCCCGACCCCGCCAAATAACGGACAAGACGCATTCCCATGCCCCACATCCTCGACACCCTGCGTGACCGCGTTCTGCTTTGCGACGGCGGGTTCGGCAGCCGCATCCAGGCGCTCGACCTCGACGTCGAGAAGGATTACTGGGGGCACGAGAACTGCACCGACATCCTGCCGCTGTCGCGCCCGGACATCGTCCGCGACATCCACCGCGGCTATTTCGAAGCCGGCGCCGATATGGTGGAGACCGACACCTTCGGCGCCTCGCCGGTGACGCTGGGTGAGTTCGGCATCTCCGAGAAGGCCTTCGAGATCAACCAGCGTGCCGTCGAGCTGGCGCGCGAGGCGGCTGAAAGCTTCAAGGACGGCCAGCCGCGGTTCGTCATCGGCTCCATCGGGCCGGGCACCAAGCTGCCCAGCCTGGGCCACATCGCCTACCAGCCGGCGGAGGACAGCTTCTATGTCCAGGCCGCCGGCCTGATCGCCGGCGGCGCCGACGCCATCCTGGTCGAGACCTGCCAGGACCCGCTGCAGATCAAGGCCGCCGTCAACGGCATCAAGCGCGCCCGGCTGGAAGCCAAGTCCGACACTCCGGTCTTCGTCCAGGTGACGGTCGAGACCACCGGCACGCTGCTGGTCGGCACCGACATCGCCGCGGCGGCCACGGTCATCCAGGCGTTGGACGTGCCGCTGATGGGCCTGAACTGCGCTACCGGCCCGCTGGAGATGAGCGAGCATGTGCGCTGGCTGTCGCAGAACTGGCCGGGCCTGATCTCGGTCCAGCCCAATGCCGGCCTGCCGGAACTGGTGGACGGCAAGACGCACTACCCGCTGCGTGCCGACGATTTCGCCCATTGGCTGGAGCGCTTCGTGTCGGAGGATGGGGTGAACCTCGTCGGCGGCTGCTGCGGCACCAACGTTCCGCACATTGCGGCGGCCAACCAGATGCTGCGCAAGCTGGCCCCGGCCGGCTCGCACCGCCCGGCGCCGAAGGGCCGCACCGTCCATTGGGTGCCGGCAGTTGCCTCGCTCTACTCCCAGGTCACGCTGCGCCAGGAGAACGCCTTCTTCGCCATCGGCGAACGCTGCAACGCCAACGGCTCCAAGAAGTGGCGCGAGCTGCAGGAGAAGAACGATTGGGACGGCTGCGTCGAGATGGCGCGCGAGCAGGTGAAGGAAGGCAGCCACTCGCTCGACGTCTGCACCGCCTTCGTCGGCCGTGACGAGGTGGCGGAGATGAACGCGGTCATCTCCCGCTTCGCCGGCTCCGTCACCGCCCCGCTGGTGATCGATTCCACCGAGTACAAGGTACTGGAACAGGCGCTGGCGCTCTATGGCGGCAAGGCGATCCTCAACTCGATCAACTTCGAGGACGGCGAGGAGCCGGCACGCAAGCGTCTGGCGCTCGCCAAGAAGTTCGGCGCCGCCGTCATCGCGCTGACGATCGACGAAGAGGGCATGGCGAAGACGCCCGACCGCAAGCTCGCCATCGCCAAGCGTCTCTACGATCTGGCGGTGAACGAGTACGGCCTCGCCCCGTCCGACCTGCTGTTCGACCCGCTGACCTTCACCATCGCCACCGGCAACGAGGACGACCGCAAGCTCGCCATCTGGACGCTGGAAGGCATCGAGGCGATCGCCCGCGAGATGCCCGGTTGCCAGATCATCCTGGGCCTGTCCAACGTCTCCTTCGGCCTCAACGCGGCGGCGCGCCATGTGCTGAACTCGGTCTTCCTCGACCATGCGGTGAAGAAGGGGATGACGGGCGCCATTGTCCACGTCTCCAAGATCCTGCCTCTGCACCAGATCCCCGAGAAGGAGGTCAAGACCGCCGAGGATCTGATCTTCGACCGCCGTGCGGAAGGCTACGACCCGCTCCAGGCATTCATCGCCCTGTTCGAAGGCCGCAAGGCTGCCGATGCCAAGAAGAAGGCCCGCGCCGAGACCGTCGAGGAACGGCTGAAGGAGCGCATCGTCGACGGCGACCGCACCGGCCTTGAGGATGACCTCGCCGAGGCGATGAAGACCCATCCGCCGCTGGAGATCATCAACACCTATCTGCTCGACGGCATGAAGGTGGTGGGCGAGCTGTTCGGCGCCGGCAAGATGCAGCTTCCCTTCGTTCTCCAGTCGGCCGAGACGATGAAGGCTGCCGTGGCGTGGCTGGAACCCCACATGGAGAAAGTCGAGGGCCAGCAGAAGGGCACGCTGGTTCTCGCCACCGTGAAGGGCGACGTCCACGACATCGGCAAGAACCTCGTCGACATCATCCTGACCAACAACGGCTACAAGGTCGTCAACCTCGGCATCAAGCAGCCGGTGACCGCCATCATCCAGGCCGCCAAGGAGCACAAGGCGACCGCCATCGGCATGTCCGGCCTGCTGGTGAAATCCACCGTGGTGATGCGCGAGAATCTGGAGGAGATGACCCGCGAGGGGCTGGAGGTGCCGGTCCTGCTCGGCGGCGCCGCCCTGACCCGCGCCTATGTCGAGGGCGACTGCGTGGCCTCTTACGGTTCCGGCCGCGTCGCTTACGCCGGTGATGCCTTCGACGGGCTGACCCTGATGGACAAGGTGGTCGAGGGCAGCTTCGACCAGCAGCTCGCCATCCAGCAGGCCAAGCGCGCCGGCAAGGCGACCAACCGCCGCCGCGTGCTGGGGCAGGCGACCAGCGCCGCCACCGGCCCGGTCGACAAGGACGCCGTCCGCGCCCGCCGCCACCGGCTGGCCGAGGGCGTGCCGGTGCCGACCCCGCCTTTCTGGGGGCCGAAGCTGATCGACCATGTGCCGCTGAAGACGCTGGTCACCTACCTGAACGAGCGCATGCTCTATCAGCTGCAATGGGGCTACCGGAAGGACGGCAAGTCCTTCGAGGAGTTCAAGGAGTGGGCGAAGAAGGAGCTGCGGCCGGTGCTCGACCGCATCCTCCAGATCGCGGCGAAGGAGGAAATCCTGCGTCCGACCGCCGTCTACGGCTATTGGAAGGCGGCGGCCGACGGCAACGACGTCATCCTATTCGAGGAGGACGGCACCACCGAGGCCGCCCGCTTCTCGCTGCCGCGTCAGGCCAAGGAGGATGGCGACTGCATCGCCGACTTCCTGCGCGACGTCACCGATCCGGAGCGTGACGTGATCGGCCTGCAGGTCGTCACCATGGGCCAGCATTGCGCCGAGGTGGCGCGCGAGTGGTTCGCCGAGAACCGCTATCAGGATTATCTCTACCTGCACGGCCTGTCGGTGGAGATGACCGAGGCGATGGCGGAATATGTCCACGCCCGCATCCGCGCGGAGTTGGGCTACGGCGCCGAGGACAGCCGCGATAAGGAGAAGCTGCTGCAGCAATCCTACCGCGGCAGCCGCTACAGCTTCGGCTATCCGGCCTGCCCGAACCTGAAGGACCAGGAACAGCTGCTGAAGCTGCTGGACGCCGGCCGGATCGGCATCGAGATGTCGGACGAGGACCAGCTCCACCCGGAGCAGAGCACGTCGGCCATCGTCCTGCACCACCCGCGGGCCAAGTACTTCTCGGTGTGATTCCCGCTGTTTGAGCGATGATCCTCAGCCGCCCGTTCCGTGTTAGGATGGGCGGCGGAGGATTTTCATGGGCACGGTCGACGCACGGAAAGACGAAAAGCTGCAACTCCTGCTGGACCGGATCGTGCCGGCTCTGGAGCCGGAAGCCGTCTACCTGTTCGGCAGCCGGGCTTCGATGAGGATAGCGACTACGACCTGCTGGTGATCGTCCCCGACGATGCGCCGAAGGAACGGCGGTCGGCCGTGTTCGCCCATGCAGCCAAGTCCGGGACCGGCATTCCGGCGGACATCGTGCCATGCAGGCGTTCATTTTTCGAAGCGAACAGGGATCAGGTCGGCACGCTGAGCTACAAGGCCACGCATGAAGGGGTGCGGGTCTATGGGGCTTAGAGTTGGACCGGAGGCATGGCTGGAAACGGCATCTGTCGATCCGCGCGCCGGCCGTGCTTGCCTGTCCGTTTCCGACCCCGTCGTTACTGCTGCCACCTATCATTGCCAGCAAGCTGCCGAGAAGTTGGTCAAGGGGGTGCCGGTCTGGTTGGACCTGGACGTGCCCCGTTCCCACGATATCGATGCACTTGTCATGCGCATTTCGCGTGATCTGCCAATCAGGGCGAGCCTGTCTACTCTCGGGCGCTTCACCGCATTCGCAACCTTGTACCGGTATCCGGGCGAGGCGGGCGAAGTGTCCGATGAACCGACTGCGGAGGAGGTGCTTGGTTGGTTGGATGAAATAGAAGCCGTTCGGGATAGAATCTCGCTCCACATTTCGACTGCTGGCGGATCTCCTCAATGACCCCCACCACCCCCCTGACCCTGCACCGCGAAACCGTCCGCCCGGAGTGGATCGACTACAACGGGCACATGAACGTCGCCTATTACCTGCTGGCCTTCGACCATGCGACGGACGCCGTGCTCGACCGGTTCGGGATCGGCAAGGCCTATGTGGCGGCGGAGAACCGGTCGGTCTTCGTCGTCGACGCCCACCTGACCTACGCCCGCGAGGTGACGGAGGGGACGCCGCTGCGTTTCGAGTCGCTTCTGCTCGGCGCCGATGCCAAGCGGCTGCACCTGTTCCACGAGATGCGGCATGCGGAGGAAGGCTGGCTGGCGGCAACGGCGGAGTTCATGCTGCTGCATGTCGACCTCGGCACCCGCAAGACCGGCGCGTTCCCGCCCGCCGTTGCCGCGGCGCTGACCGAACAGGTGACGGCCCATGCCGCCCACCCCCGGCCGCCGCAGGCCGGACGAGCGGTGGCCCGGCTGGATGGGCCTTCGACCGGCCGGTAGCGTCCGGGTGGTTGAGTTGACGGTTGCTGCCCCCATCTATCGAAGTATGAAAACCGCATCCGTCCAGCCGATCCGCTCGCCCGTCCGTACCGGCATCTTCTTCGCCGCCGCTGCCGTCCTGGCCGTCCTTTCCGCCGCGCCGGCGCTGGCCGATTGCACGGAGGCGGCTCAACCGAAGGTCAATTGGCGCCGCTGCTCGCTGGAGGGGCAGACGCTGACCGGTGTCGACCTCAGCGGCGCGATGCTGCGCGATGCGACCTTTCAGCGTGCCACGCTGGGGGAGGCGAAGCTGACCGACGCCGACGGCTATCGCGCCAAGTTCATCAGCGCCACCGCCCCCGGCGCGGTGTTCGACAAGGCTCGGCTGATTGAGGCGGACTTCACCCGCGCCGACCTGACCGGCGCCAGCTTCCGCGAGGCTGACCTGCGCAATGCCAAGATGGTGGGCGCATCGCTGGTGCGGGCCGACCTGACCGGTGCCAGATTGTCCGGCACAGACCTGCGCCATGCCGACCTGTCGGGCGCCCGCTGGACCGACGGCAAGCATGTCTGCGCGGAGAGTTCGGTCGGTCAGTGCAACTAATCGGATGAGGCGCAACCAAACCGTTTGCAGCATCTCGTCACTCTTCTAAAAACCTTCTTGCCGTAAGGGCTTGCGCCGCGTACCGTTCGAAATCGAATGAATTTTTGAACGGACGACAGTCGTGGCAACCGCGGAGGATTTCGAGCGTTCCAGCGGCCTCGCCGCAAAGGCCATGGAGCGGATGCTGTCCGATGGCCTTCCGCCCACCCCGGAAAATTTCACGCTCTGGTACGTCTATTTCAGCGGGAACAACCCCGACCTGACCCGCGCCATGGATCTGGCGCGGCGGGACGGGCTGGGCGTTTCGCAAACCCTGTGCGACGAGCTGTATAAGCGCTTCTTCACCACGGATGCGGAAGCGCAGGCGATCCGCGAGACCTCCGACAAGGCGCGCTTCGCGCTGGGCCGCATCCTTGAACAGCTGGGCAATGTCGGGTCGGAGACGGAGCGTTACGGCAATGCCCTGTCCGGTTTCCGGGAAGAGCTGGACCAGCCGCTCAGCCTGCCGGAACTGCGCGCCATGATCGCCGCCATCGCCGCGGAAACCAGGGAAATCGTCGACCACCAGGCCGCCCTGCAATCGCAGCTTCAGGAATCGAGCCAGCAGCTGGCGGAGATGCGGGTCAGCCTGGACAGCGCCCGGCGCGAGGCGCTGACCGACGGTCTGACCGGCATCGGCAACCGCAAGGCCTTCGACCAGATGCTGCAGGAGGCGATGGACGCCTCCGTGCGCGACGAGCAGCCGCTGTCGCTGCTGATGGTCGACATCGACCATTTCAAGGCTTTCAACGACACCCATGGCCATCTTGTCGGCGACCATGTGCTGAAGCTGGTCGCCCGCATGCTGACCGAATGCATCAAGGGCCGCGACACCGCCACCCGCTATGGCGGGGAGGAGTTCGCGATCATCCTGCCGCGCACCAGCCTGGACAACGCCATCAAGCTGGCGGAGCAGGTGCGGACCTTCGTCGGCGGCCGCCAGATCGTGAACAAGGCGCGCAACGCCAATTACGGCACCGTCGCCCTGTCGGTCGGCGTCGCCCAGTTCCGCCCCGGCGAACAGGCGATGGCACTGGTCCGCCGGGCCGATCAGGCGCTCTATTCCGCCAAGCGCGGCGGCCGCAACCGCGTGTCGGTCGAGGCCGGCTGACCCGCACCGCCCGGCGGACGGTCAGCCGGCCAGCCCCCGCCGCACTTCCTCGGTCCCGCGCAACAGGTCGGCGACCAGCTCCCCCGCCGGGCGCCGCCGCGCCAGCCCCAGCCCCTGACCGGCCCACAGCGACAGGAACTCCGCCTGCCCGGTCTTGCCGGCAGCGGTGCGCAGCGGCCGGGTCAGCGTGTTCTGCAAGGGGAAGGGCAGCACCGCGTCGGGCGCGTCCGGGTCCTCCACCGTCTCCATGAAACGGTTGACGATGCCGCGCGCCGGCCGGCCGGAAAAGGCGCGGGTGATGCGGGTCTGGTCCTCCCGCGCCGCCAGGATGGCGGCCTTGTGCGCCTCCGGAATGCCAGCCTCTTCGGTGGTCAGGAAGACGGTGCCCATCTGCACCGCCGTCGCGCCCAGCGCCAGCGCCGCGGCGATGCCGCGCCCGTCCATGATGCCGCCCGACGCGATCACCGGCACGCCCACCGCGTCCGCCACCTGCGGCACCAGCGCCATCGTGCCGATCAGATTGGCCCCCCGATCCTTCCAGGCATCGCCGAGGAAGCTGCCGCGATGCCCGCCGGCCTCGCCGCCCTGGGCGATCACCGCATCGACGCCGACCTGCTCCAGAGCCACCGCCTCCGCCACCGTTGTCACGGTGCCCAGCACCCTGATGCCGCGCGCCTTGGCCGCGGCGACGCTGTCGGCCGGTGGCAGCCCGAAGGTGACGCTGTAGAAGGCCGCCCCGCTGTCCAGCACGGCCGCCATCTGGCGGTCGAACGCATCGCCAGAGTAAGCGGGTTCCTCCGCCTCCGGCAGTCCGAGCTCGCCGTAGAAGGGCCTCACGCGGGACAGGGCCTCGGCCATCATCGGCGCCGGGCCGGGGGCCGGCGTCGGCGCGAACAGGTTGATGCCGAAGGGCAGGGCGGTGCGGTCACGGATGTCGCGTGCCCGCTCGGCGATCTGCGCCCCGGTCAGATAGGCAGCGCCGACGAAGCCCAGCCCGCCGGCCTCGTTGACCGCCGCCACCAGCGCCGCCGTATCGCCACCACCCGCCATCGGCGCCTGGATCACCGGCGACCGCAGCCCCAGCCGTTCAAGGGAGTCCGTATGAGAGGGCATGTCCGCCTCCGTCGCTTCGACAAGTGAGGCGATGCTACGCCCCGGCGTTCTTCACGACCAATGACTTGTTCTGAAGGAGGAGTTCACTTGAAGTGAAGGGAGGTTCCGGGGATCAGCTCCGCAGCCCCGGCGCCTCCTGCCCGGTGCGCTCGACATACTCGGTGTAGCCGCCGCCATACTGGTGGATCCCCTCCGGCGTCAGTTCCAGCACGCGGTTGGACAATGCTGCCAGGAAATGGCGGTCGTGCGACACGAACAGCATCGTGCCCTCATAGGCCGCCAGCGCCTGGATCAGCATCTGCTTGGTGTCGAGGTCCAGGTGGTTGGTCGGCTCGTCCAGCACCAGGAAGTTGGGCGGGTTGAACAGCATGATCGCCATCACCAGACGGGCCTTCTCGCCGCCCGACAGCACGCGGCACTTCTTCTCCACATCGTCGCCGGAGAAGCCGAAACAGCCGGCCAGCGCCCGCAGCGAGCCCTGGCTGGCCTGCGGGAAATGCGCCTCCAGCGATTCGAAGATGGTCTGGTCACCGTCCAGCAGCTCCATCGCGTGCTGCGAGAAATAGCCCATCTTGACGCTGCCGCCGACGGTGACGGTGCCGCTGTCGGGCTCGGCCGCGCCGGCGATCAGCTTCAGCAGGGTCGATTTGCCGGCGCCGTTGACGCCCATGACGCACCAGCGCTCCTTGCGGCGGATGGTAAGGTCCAGCCCTTCATAGATGGCGCGGCTGCCATAGCCCTTGTGGACATTCTTCAGAACCGCGACGTCGTCGCCGGAGCGCGGGGCCGGCGGGAAGTCGAAGGTCACCACCTGACGGCGCTTGGGCGGCTCGAAGCGTTCGATCTTGTCCAGCTTCTTGACCCGGCTCTGCACCTGGGAGGCGTGCGAGGCGCGGGCCTTGAAGCGCTCGATGAACTTCAGCTCCTTCGCCAGCATCGCCTGCTGGCGTTCGAACTGCGCCTCCTGCTGCTTCTCCTTCAGCGCCCGCTGCTTCTCGTAGAAGGCGTAGTCGCCCGAATAGCTGGTCAGCGTTCCGCCGTCGATCTCGATGATCTTGGTGACGATGCGGTTCATGAACTCGCGGTCGTGCGAGGTCATCAGCAGGGCGCCCTCATAGCCCTTCAGGAAGCCTTCCAGCCAGATCAGGCTCTCGATGTCCAGATGGTTGCTCGGCTCGTCGAGCAGCATGGCGTCGGGGCGCATCAGCAGGATGCGGGCCAGCGCCACGCGCATCTTCCAGCCGCCCGAAAGCCCGCCGACGTCGCCGTCCATCATCTCCTGGCTGAAGCTCAAGCCGGCCAGCACCTCGCGCGCCTTGCCCTCCAGCTCATAGCCGCCCAACTCGTCGAAACGGGCCTGCACCTCGCCATAGCGTTCGATGATGGCGTCCATCTCGTCGGCGCGGTCGGGATCGGCCATGGCGGCTTCCAGCTCCGCCAGTTCGGCGGCGACGACGCTGACCGGCCCGGCGCCGTCCATCACCTCCGCCACGGCGGAACGGCCGGACATCTCGCCGACATCCTGGTTGAAATAGCCGATGCTGACCTGCTTCTCGATCGCCACCTGACCGCCGTCCGGCTGTTCCTCGCCGGTGATCATGCGGAACAGGGTCGTCTTGCCGGCGCCATTGGGACCGACCAGTCCGATCTTTTCACCCCGGTTGAGCGCGGCGGAGGCCTCCAGGAACAGGATGCGGTGGCCGTTCTGCTTGCTGACGTTATCGAAGCGGATCATGGGCGACAGGGGTCCTTGGAGGCATGGTGCTTGGGGGCGTGATGGCGGCCCCTTATGCCACAGGATGCGTGCCGTGACAGAGTCCTGATCGCCACGGCGGTTTCGCTACCGTCCACTCTCCCGCGCCAGCGCCAGGAAGCCGGCGAGATAGTCCACCTCCTCCTCGCCGCGACGGATGCCGAGATGGATGCTCTTGCCGATGCCGTCGGCTCCCAGGCGCAGGCTGCGGATGGGCAGGCCGGCCCCTTCCTCCCGCACCAGCCAGTCCGGCAGAACGGTGACGCCGCGCCCGGCGGCGACCAGTTGCAGCATCAGGTCGGTGGTTTCCGCCGTCCGGTGGCGGCGCGGCCGGCAATGGGCGGGCACCAGAAAGCGGGTGTAGATGTCCAGCCGCTCCAGGCTGACCGGCACGGTGATCAACTCCTCGTACAGCAGGTCCTGCGGCTGCACCGCGCTGCGCCCGGCCAGCGGATGCGCCTCATGCACGACCAGCACGAGTTCGTAATCGAAGACCGACGTGAACAGGATTTCCGGCTGCTCCACCGGGTCGGGGGTGATCAGCAGGTCGATCTCGTTGTCCAGCAGCGCCGCGACCCCGTCGTAGCGGAACGCCGTGCGCAGGTCGAAATCCACATCCGGCCAGCGCGCCAGATAGATGCCGGTCATCCGCATCAGCCAGCGTTCGCATGGATGGCATTCCATCCCCACCCGCAGGGTGCCGCGCCGGCCCGATGCGAAGTCGGCCAGCACCCGCTCCGCATGCTCGAACTGCGGCAGCAGCCGTTGTGCCAGCGCCAGCAGATGGTTTCCCGCCTGGGTGAAGCGCAGGCTGCGGCCCTTCTTCATCCAGATTTCGACGCCGTGGCGTTCTTCGAACTTGGCGATGGTGTGGCTCAGCGCAGACTGGCTCAGGTTCAGTCGGCCTGCCGCCGCGGTGACGCTGCCCAACCGGTCCACCTCGCGCAGGATCGCAAGGATCTGGCGATCGAGCATTCATGACTCCTGTTCATCGATCCATGAGGAGAAACCATTTCCGTTCATACTGCCGGGTCGCTACTCCTGCATCAATCCTTCCATGGCCGCCATCCGCCGCCCCATCGCCAAAGGAACCCATGTCGCAAGCCGAAGCCACCACCCGAACCGAAACTGCGTCCGCAGTCTCCCAGGCACATGAGCTTGGCAATATCGCCCGACTGGTGATCGCCCAGGCGCTCGCCGGGGCCAATGCGATCGTCGTCTATGCGACCGGAGCCATCGTCGGCAACACGCTCGCTCCCAGCCCGGCGCTGGCGACCCTGCCGATCTCGATCTTCGTGGTGGGGATGGCGGTCTGCACCCTGCCGGCCGGGACCATCGCCCGCCGCTTCGGCCGGTGCGCGGCCTTCCTGGCAGGGACCGGATGCGGCATGCTGGTCGGGCTGCTGTCGTCGCTCGCCATCCTGTTCGGGTCGTTCTGGCTGTTCTGCGCGGCAATGATTCCCGGCGGGGCCTATGCCGCCGTGGTGCTGTCCTTCCGCTTCGCCGCCGCCGACTGCACCTCGGCGGAGCGCCGGCCGCGCGCCATGTCGGCGGTGATGGCGGGTGGCGTGGTCGCCGGGGTGGTCGGGCCGCAGCTGGTCACCCACACCATGAATCTGTGGCCGCCCCACCTGTTCGCCGCGACCTATGTGGCGCAGGCCGCGGTCGCCGCGCTGTCGGCGCTCGTCCTGATGGGCGTCCGTCTGCCGAAGCCGACCGCGGCGGAGGTCGCCGGCGGCCGTCCGCTGGGCGCCATCCTGCGCCAGCCCCGCTTCGTCACCGCAGTGATCTGCGGCGTGGTCTCCTACCTGCTGATGAACTTCCTGATGACCGCCGCCCCGCTGGCGATGCGGCTGTGCGGTTTGCCGCAGGAATCGGCCAACCTCGGCCTGCAATGGCACGTCATCGCCATGTACGCCCCCAGCTTCTTCACCGGACGGCTGATCGGCCGCTTCGGCTCCCCGCGCATGGTCGCCGCCGGACTGACGCTGATCGCCGCGGCCTCGGCAGTCGGGCTGGCCGGGCAGGATGTCGCCCATTTCTGGATCAGCCTGATCCTGCTGGGGGTGGGGTGGAACTTCGGTTTCCTCGGTGCCTCCGCCCTGGTGCTGGACTGCCACCGGCCGGAGGAGAAGACGCGGGTGCAGTCGCTGAACGACTTCCTGGTCTTCGGCACCATGGCCTTCGGCTCCTTCGCCTCTGGCAGCCTGCTGACGAGCTACGGCTGGGACACTGTCCTGCGCATTTCCTTCGTGCCGCTGGTGCTGGCGACGGTGGCGTTGGTGGTGACGGCGGTTTATCGCTCTGATCGGAAGGCAGCCTGAAAACACTTCGGGCGCGGTCTTTCCCCCGCGCCCGAAGCTTCACCCTGTAACGCCGACCCTCAAATCACATAGGTCAGCTCTTTCTCCGACTTCAGGCTGTTCTTGCCCAAGGTCTCGTCGACATAGTCAAGCAGCTGGGCCAGCGCCTCGCTGCGGCTCAGCGCGTCGGTGTCGATCACCAGCTCAGGCTGGTCCGGCGCCTCGTAGGGAGCCGAGATGCCGGTGAACTCGGCGATCTCGCCGGCGCGCGCCTTCTTGTACAGGCCCTTCGGGTCACGCTCCTCGCAGGTGGCGAGGTCGGCCGCCACATACACCTCGTGGAAGCGCTCGCCGCCGATCACCCGCGCCCGCGCCCGGTCGGACTTCAGCGGCGAGATCAGCGAGGCGATCACCACCATGCCGGCGTCGGCAAACAGCTTCGCCGTCTCGGCCACCCGGCGGATGTTCTCCGCTCGGTCGTCGGCGGAGAAGCCCAAACCGGCGTTCAAGCCGTTGCGGACATTGTCGCCGTCCAGCACGAAGGTCTGCCAGCCGCGGTCGAACAGCGCGCGTTCCAACGCCATCGCCAGCGTCGACTTGCCTGCACCCGACAGGCCGGTCAGCCAGACGATGCCGCCCTTATGGCCGTTGGCCTGGGACCGCTCCTCCAGCGAGACGGTGTGCGACACCTCGGTGATGTTGGCCGCCGCGGCGTCCTCGATCTCCACCACCAGGCAGCCGCCGACCACGTCGTTGCCGTCGATCAGCGCGCCGCGGCCGGTGCGCGGCAGGTCCGACGCCAGATCCAGCGCGATGGGCGAGCGGGAGCGCAGGACGACCTCCGCCACCTCGTTGCGGCGAACCGCCTTGCCGGGGGTGCTGGACAGATCCTCCACGTCGATGACCGCCGTCACCTGCTCCACCGTCACCCGGTGTTCGCCGGTGGCGATCTTCAGCGTGTAGGTCTTGCCGACCACCAGCGGGTCCGACACCAGCCAGAACAGCCGCACGCTCAGCCGGTGGGCCAGGGTCGGGGCGTCGGTCTGATGGTGGGCGATGTGGCCGCGCTCGGCGAAGATGCGCTTGTCCAGCGTGATGCCGATGCTCTGCCCGGCCTGGGCTGACAGAACGGTCTCCGGATGGTTCCATGCCTCGATGCTGACCACCTTGGCGCTGGCGCCGGTGGGCGAGAAGTGCAGGGTGTCGCCGACGCGCAGGCGCCCGCTCTCGATGCGGCCGGCCAGGATGCGGCGGTCATCCGGCTTGTAGACGTCCTGCAGCGGGAACCGCAGCGGCTGGTCCGGCGAGGTCTGCTGCGGACGGAAGGCGTCGAGCTGCTCAATCACCGTCGGCCCGAGATACCAGTCCGACTGCTCGCTGCGCGTGACGATGTTGTCGCCGTTGCGGGCGGAAACCGGGATCACCGCCTTCGGCTGCAGGCCCAGTTCGGCCAGATAGTCCTTGATCTCCTGCGCGACCACCTCATAGCGGCGGCTGGAGAACTCGACCTTGTCCATCTTGTTGACGACCACCGCGACCTGACGCACGCCCAGCAGGTGCAGCAGGAAGGCGTGGCGGCGCGACTGCTCCAGCGCGCCCTCGTCGGCGTCGATCACCAGCAGGGCGGCGTCGGCCTGGGAGGCGCCGGTCACCATGTTCTTCAGGAACTCGGTGTGGCCCGGCGCGTCGATGATGACGTAGGGGCGCTGTGCCGTCTTGAAGTGGATCTGCGTGGTGTCGATGGTGATGCCCTGGTCGCGCTCGGCCTGGAGCGCGTCCATGACGAAGGCCCATTCGAACGGCATGCCGCGCTTGCGGCTCATCTCGCGGACCTGCTCCACCTTGCCGTCGGGCAGGCTGCCGGTGTCGTTCAGAAGGCGGCCGATCAGCGTGGACTTGCCATGGTCGACATGGCCGACGATGACGATGCGAAGTTGAGAATGCGGCATCTTACATGTACCCCACGCTGCGCAGGCGCTCGAAGCTGTCTTCGGATTCGTTGTCCATCGCGCGGCCGGCGCGTTCCGGCACGCGGGTCACCTGAAGCTCGGCGATGATCTCGTCGATGGTCGAGGCAGTGCTGTCGACCGGGAAGGTGATGTTCTTCTCGCCCAGCGAGCGATAGCGCTTGCCGTCACGGGCGAAGTACAGCGGGACGATGGGAATCCCCTCGCGCTGCGAATAGCGCCAGATGTCCAGCTCGGTCCAGGCCAGCAGCGGATGGATGCGGACGTGGACGCCTTCGGGGAAGCGCGTCTTGTAATGGTCCCAGAATTCCGCCGGCTGGTCCTTCACGTCCCAATCGCCTTCCAGCGAGCGCGGAGAGAACACGCGCTCCTTAGCGCGGGTCGCCTGCTCGTCGCGGCGGATGCCGACCATGACTCCCTGATAGGCATGGTCGCGCAGCAGGTTCTTCAGACCTTCCGTCTTGCGCGCGGCGGCGCGGGTCAGCGGCGGCAGGGTCTGGTCCATCTCCTCCTCGGGCGGGCACTGCTCCACCTTCAGGTCGAGGTCCCATTCCTTGGTGATGCGGTCGCGGAACTCGTAGACCTCCGGCAGCTCCATGGCGGTGTCGAGCTGCACGACGGGGAAGGGGATGCGGCCGAAGAACGCCTTGCGGCAGAGCCAGAGCAGCGCGTTGCTGTCCTTGCCGATCGACCAGAGCATCGCCAGCTTGTCGATGCGGTTGTAGGCCTCGCGCAGAATATAGATGCTCTGGTTTTCGAGCTGGTCGAGATCGGCGCTCATCGGGCGATTCCAATCATGGTGGTGTGTATGCCGCATTCGGTCTTGGCGCTGC
This sequence comes from uncultured Azospirillum sp., assembly GCA_965650625.1. Lineage (GTDB taxonomy): Bacteria > Pseudomonadota > Alphaproteobacteria > Azospirillales > Azospirillaceae > Azospirillum. The sequence goes on from CBFGPE010000035.1 coordinate 23,034, forward strand.
CGGCCCAACGGCCGGAACGCGGGTCGGCACCGGGCGCCACGCGCTCGGTGCAGGTGTAACAGCCGATCGACAGGAACCCGTCGGCCTCCAGCGGGTGGCGCGGCAGGTCGCGCCGGGTGAACTCTTCCTCCAGCCGGTCCTTGTCCCAGTTGGCCAACGGGTTGACCTTCACGCGGCCCCCCTCCGTCTCGAACAGGGGCAGGGCGGCGCGGGTCGCCGACTGGAAGCGCTTGCGTCCCGTCACCCAGGCCTCCAGCCCGGCGGCGGCCAGCGCGCGGTCCAGCGGCACCGTCTTGCGCAGATGGCAGCAGGCGTCATAGTCGCGGTTGAACAGCATGCCGTCCTTGTCGCCGGCGGCGAGGTCGTCGGCGGTCGGGCCGATCTCGCGCACGTCGGTCAGGCCCAGCCGCTTCACCAGCTGATCGCGGTAGCGCAGCGTCTCGCCGAACAGCTTGCCGGTATTCACAAACAGAACCGGGAAATCCGGCGTCGCCTCGGCGGCCAGCGCCAGCAGCACCGCGGATTCGGCGCCGAAGGACGACAGCAGCGCGATCCGCCCGCCGAACACCTCATGCATGGCGGCCAACAGGGGCGCGCCTTCCAGCGTGCCGTAGCTGTCGGTCAGATGCTTCACCCGTGTTTCCGCGTCCATCATCGGCTGCCTTTCGCGGTGGCTCGTTAACTCTACTTAATAAGTAGACAATGCGTTTGTGTTTGCACATTAACACCAGCGGAAAACCCGTGCAACGTAAATACATTCTCTACTTGTTTAATAGGCTTGTGCTTTGCTGCAGGCGCTTGTGTGAAATATGTTGATTGTCGTGTGGCGGCTGGGCTAAATACCGCCATGCACAGCATCACCCTTATAGGCGGCGCGATCCGCCGCTCCGTTCCGTCGAACCCGGCGTCGGCATTGGGGGTGCGTAGATGATTCCACTGGCGCTCGACCCGGCGCAGGTGGTGATCGCGCTGGCCGGCAACGGCCCGCTCGCGGTGCGCCGCCTGACCCAGCTGCGTGAGGGCGGGGCGGACCCGCAGGTCTTTTCACCGGAGCCGGATGGGGAATTGGCCGCGCTGGCTGGCGACCGTCTGGTGCGGGCTCTGCCGGATGCCGGCGAATTGGACAAGATCGGCGTGCTGTATGTCATGGGGCTGGGGACGGAGGTCGAGACGGCGCTGGCGGGGTTGGCGCGGCAGCGCCGCGTGCTGGTGAATGTCGAGGACGTCATTCCCTTGTGTGATTTCCACTCGCCCTCCGTGGTGCGGCGTGGCGATCTGGTGATGACCATCTCCACCGGCGGCCGCAGCCCGACGCTCGCCAGCCTGCTGCGCCAGCGGCTGGAGGCGCTGTTCCCGGAGGAATGGGCGGAGCGTCTGCGCACCATCGCCGACGTCCGCAACCGCCGCCGGGCGGAAGGGGCGTCGATGTCCGATGTCGCCCGCGAGACGCGCGAGCTGATCGACCGGGAGGGCTGGCTGCCATGAAGGCCGCCATCAAGGCCATCGCCCCACGGAATTCACTGCCGGACCATCGTCGGTTCGGGTAAGACACCACCGCGTTAGAGAACGACCAGCCAGGAGAGCCAGATGTCGGCCAAGGATCGATCGAAGGAAGGGTCGATGAAAGCCATCACCGCCAACCGCCTGCGCGACGGGGAAGTCGTGTTCCTGGGCGAGGGCGGCCGGTGGGTCGAATCCTTCGCCGAGGCCGCGCTGTTCCCGCGCGCCGAGGCCGACGCCGTGCTGGCCCCCGCCAAGGAGAAGGCGGAGCGCGAGCAGTTCGCCGTCGACATCTACACCTTCGAGGTGGAGCAGCAGGACGGCGTTCCGGTCCCGGCGACGATGCGCGAGCGCATCCGCACCGCCGGCCCGACCGTCCGCCTGGATCTGGGTAAGCAGTCTCTCGGCAAGCAGGCCGCCTGAATCACTGATCGCTGGCCGTTCCGGCGGCCCTGAGGGCTTATCGACATGAACCACATCGCGCCCGGCGCCCGTGCCGGCATCTATCATTACGACGAAATCGACCGGCAGTTCGTCGCCGAGCGCGTCGAGCAGTTCCGCAAACAGGTCGACCGCCGCCTGTCGGGCGAACTGACGGAGGAGGAGTTCAAGCCGATCCGGCTGATGAACGGCCTCTATCTCCAGCTTCACGCCTATATGCTGCGCATCGCCGTGCCCTATGGCGTGATGTCCGCCACCCAGCTGCGCAAGCTGTCGGCCATCGGGCGCAGGTACGACCGCGGCTACGGCCATTTCACCACCCGCCAGAACCTGCAATACAACTGGATCAAGCTGGAGGACACCCCGGCGATCCTGCATGAGCTGGCCGAGGTGGACATGCACGCGCTGCAGACCAGCGGCAACTGCGTGCGCAACGTCACCACCGACCCCTTCGTCGGCGCCGCCAGGGATGAAGTCGTGGACGGCCGCGTCTATGCCGAGATCCTGCGGCAGTGGACGACGATGCACCCCGAGTTCACCTATCTGCCGCGCAAGTTCAAGATCGCCATCTCCGGCGCCGAGAGCGACCGCGCCGCGGTGCGCATCCACGACGTCGGCCTGCTGGCGCGCCGCAACGAGAAGGGTGAGCCCGGCTTCTCCTTCTATGTCGGTGGCGGTCTCGGCCGCTCGCCCTTCGTCGGCAAGCTGGTGCGCGAGTGGGTGGCCCAGGAGGATTTTGTCGCCTACCTGGAAGCCATCCTGCGCGTCTACAACCAGTATGGCCGCCGCGACAACATCTATAAGGCGCGCATCAAGATCCTGGTGCACGAGCTGGGCCTGGAGAAGTTCACCCAGGAGGTCGAGGAGGAGTTCGCGCGGCTGCGCGGCCCCAAATACCGCCTGGACCCGGAGATCGTCGACGGGATCCGCAAGCACTTCGCCCCACCGCCGTTCGAGGAGCTGCCCGACCATTCGGAAGCGCTGGAGCGCGCCCGTGCGGCCGACCCGGCCTTCGCCAACTGGCTGGCGGTCAATGTCGCGGAGCACAAGGCACCGGGCTATGCCATCGCCACCATCTCGCTGAAGCCCGCCGGCGGCATCCCCGGCGACGCCACCTGCGACCAGATGGACCTCGTCGCCGATCTGGCCGAGCGCCACAGCTTCGGCGAGCTGCGCGTCACCCATGTCCAGAACCTCGTCCTCGCCCATGTGAAGAAGGACGAGCTGTACGATCTGTGGAAGCAGCTCGACGCCGCCGGTCTGGGCAGCGCCAATGCCGGGCTGATCGGCGACATCATCGCCTGCCCGGGGCTGGATTACTGCGCGCTGGCGAATGCCCGCTCGATCCCGCTGGCCCAGGCGATCTCGGCCCGTTTCGCCGATCCGCTCCGCCAGCGCACCATCGGTGAACTCGGCATCAAGATCAGCGGCTGCATCAACGCCTGCGGCCATCACCATGTCGGCGCCATCGGCATCCTCGGCGTCGACAAGAAGGGCACTGAATATTACCAGATCACGGTGGGCGGCGACCCGACGCTGACCACGGCGATCGGCGACATCCTCGGCCCGGCGGTGACCGAGACCGAAGCGGTGGACGCCATCGAGGCGATCGTCGACGTCTATCTCGCCAACCGGTCGGACGAGAGCGAGCGTTTCATCGACACGCTCAAGCGCGTCGGCCATGCCCCGTTCAAGGAGAGAATCTATGCCGCTGATTGAGAATGGGCGCATCGGCGAGGACGCCTGGAGCTTCATCCCCGATGGCGAGCCGGTCCCGAATGACCGCCCGGTCATCATCAGCTTCGAGCGCTGGCAGGCGGAGCGTGACAGCTTCGAGGGCCGCAATGCCCGGCTGGGCGTGCGGCTGAAGAGCGGTACGCTGGCGGGCGCCATCGCCGCCGACCTTGACCGCTTCTCCCTGGTGGCGGTGGAGTTCCCGAAGTTCCGCGACGGTCGAGGCTTCTCCACCGCGCGCGAGCTGCGGGAGCGCTATGGCTACACCGGCGAGATCCGCGCGGTCGGTCATGTCATTCCCGACCAGTACCTCTATCTGGTCCGCACCGGCTTCACCTCGGTCGAGGCGCCGGAAGGCACCAACCCGGACAGCTGGGCCAATGCGCTGACCGAGGTCACCGTCGCCTTCCAGCCCAGCCTGGACGACACCGCGCCGCTGTCCCTGCTGCGCCGCAAGCTGAAGGTGGGGTAGGGCGGGCCGCCATAGGGATGCCTGCAAGGCGCCGTCTCCCGGGACGGCGCCTTTTTCATGTCTGGAGGCCGGAAACGGATTTCCGCAATGCGTGAGGTCCGGTCGAGCTTGTCCCGTTTGCGTTGCTGCGATTGTGCCGATACCCTCGAACCCGTGCATGGCTCAGTTGTCCGCGCCGGTCCCGCAAACGGCCGGCCGACGGTGACCGGAGCCGGGAACAGGGAAGACAGAGGGGCTTCATGGATATCGCGTTCTGGAACATTCAGCGCGCCTCGTCCTGGGGTACGTCGGACGCCGCCGCCCGCTATGGCCTGATGGCCGCCTGGGTCGACGAGATGGCGAAGCGTTTCGACCTCATCGTTCTGGCGGAGGTGACGCAGAACGGTCCGGCACTGGTGAAGGAGATGAAATCGACCAACATGTGGTGCCAGTTCGTGCCGGTCGCCAACAAGAAGGGCGGCGTCAGCCCCTGTTCCTTCATGGTCCTGTCGAAGGGCGTGAAGGTGGATGCCATGGCGGTCGGCGACGGCAAGCGCCCGCTGATCTTCATCGATACCGGTGACATCCTCGTCGGCGCCTGCCACACCATCGCCACGCAGGGAGAACCGTCCAAGGAGGAAATTCTGGACATGCTGGTCCATCTTGGCGGCACCGCCTCCACCCACAAGCGCAGGGGAGCGATCCTGCTGGGCGACATGAACTATGCCGTCGATAAATGGAGTGCGTTCGATTCGGCTTACACCAAAGGCTGGACCCTCCGCGTGCCCTGCAAGGCCTCGAACGCGGCGCAGGCGCTTTCGAAAACCCATCGGCTGGGGCGCGTGATCGATTACGCCTGGCTGACCGGCATCGACGGCTATGCCCGCGCGGCAACGGCGACCCATGACTGGACCGACTGGGACGTCATCGACCACACGCCGATCGGATTCCGCGTCGCCTGATCCAGGACGGGGAGCCTGAAACGTCGAAGGCCCCGGATGGGTGTCCGGGGCCTTCGACGTGATTCTCCGATTGCGGTCGCGCTCACCAGTGGCGCAGCGGCCCCACATCGACATGGACGAAGTTGCTGTCGGGGTAGTAGCCGACCCCGCCGCCGCGCAGGCTCAGGGCGGCGCGCTGCAGATGGCGGGTCGACATGTTCGGCACCCGCAGGTCGATGGCCATGCCGCGCATGTGATAGCTGTTCTGGGCGACGCCGCTGTGGTCGGCCTCGCGCAGCATCGCGTTCGTCTCGGGCGAACGGTAGCCGGACACGATCTCGATCGGGCCGCGGCGGCCGATCTTGCGGCTCAGCGCATGGACCAGATCCAGCAGCTTCGGGTCGATGGTATGCACCGAGTTGTTGCGGTGGTCGCGCAGCAGATGGTTGACCGCGCGCATCGCGTCGCGCACGTAGCGGCCCTTCGCCCAGTATTCGGCGTGGAGCTTCTCGCCGGTGTGCAGGTTCACCAGGGTCAGCACCCGCGGAGGGGCGCGCAGGGAGGCAGCCTCCGCCTCTTCGCCGGTGAACAGGGTTCCCCCGGCCGAGGCTGCCGCCACCAGTCCCAGGCCGGCGCGCAGAAGATGGCGGCGATCAAGATGACGGCGTTCGGTGGCGTGGCTCTCGCCAGCGCTCGGGCGTGCGGTCGTGATCGACCGGGCGTCCGCATCCTTCATCATTCTTCCTTCATATCCCGTTTTTCCGCTCCGGCACCCGGGATCCGTCCTCTGGAGCCCATCGTTCCGGTTACGGCCAAAGTCACACCCTGGCTAAGGTCAAGGCGCGCTGCGGTGCATTATTCCGAAAGGTGGGACACTTTTAGGATGCCCGTGGCCTTTTCTGTCAAGAAACCATTGCTTAACCGATGCCGGTTTTTCGGTGATTCCAGGGTTTCCGCCGACTCGGGCGTCCACGGTCCCACCGGCCGAGTCGAAGCTGTTCGCGACTCGTTCGCAGCTGGTTCGATTACAGAACCGTAACGTGCGCGACTCGGGGGCATTGCCGTATCATCACCGGCAGAAGCAGGGACGGGCCTATGGCCGCGTCTATGGCCAAGCGTCTGTTTTCCATATTCATCCCGCCAGAGCCTGCCGCCGCATCGGCGGGGAGCCATAGCGGCGGGCGGCCGAAATGCATCCCCCGAAAGGGAGTGCGCAAAAGGGGGATCCATTCAGCCTTCGGTAAGGAATGAATCGCATGATTGTCGCGATGTAACCATTTTCACGGCGACACTTGTCCGTGCCAACCACGACACCCACCGCCTCCACCGTGTCCTTCTTCCGGCCTGACCAGCTGGCCGAGGTGCTGGACCGGCACGCCCGCTGGATCAAGGGCCAGCCGGGCGGTGCCCGTGCCAACCTCGCCATGGCCGACCTGGAGGGTGCGGACCTGTCGCAGCGCGACCTGCGCGGCGCCCGTCTGGTCGGTGCGCGGCTGGCGCGCGGGCGGCTGAACGGTACCAATCTGGCCGGTGCCGACCTGTTCGGCGTCGATCTGCGCGATGCCGACATCAGCCGGGCCAACCTGATGCAGACCGACCTGCGCGGCGCCCGCCTGCGCGCGGCCGACTTCTCCAACGCCAATCTGAAGGGCGCCGACCTGCGTGCCGGCACACTGGAACCGGGCGGCACCGCGCGGCGTGGCGCCGGACCCGATGCGCAGGATGCCGAGAGCGCCCGCCAGATCCACAAGGCGGCCCTGGCCCGCCTGCAGAACGGCTTGACGGCGGAAGGCGGCATTCCCACCGACCTGACCGGCGCGGTGCTGCGCGGCGCCAATCTGGCGGACGCCGACCTCAGCGGTGCGGTGCTGCAGAACGCCGACCTGTCGGGGGCGGTGCTGAACGGGGCGGACCTGACGGGAGCGCGGCTGAACGGTGCCAACCTGTCGGGCGCGGCGCTGGACGGCACCCGCTTCGACAAGGCCGACATGGTCGGCACCCGGATGGCCGACTGCGACCTGTCCTCCACCCGGATCGCCACCGCGCAGATGACCCGGCCCATCGACAGCATGGGGTCGGAGATCCAGCGCGCCATCTTCGACCATGAACGCTGGATCGACAGCTTCGGCCAGCGCGGCCAGAGGGCTGACCTCGACGGCACCGACCTCAGCCGCGCCGACCTGCGCAACGTCAACCTCAGCGCCGCAAGCTTGCGCGGGGCCAACCTGTCGGCGGCGGCGCTGACCGGCGCCCGGCTGATGATGACCGACCTGTCCGGCGCCAATCTGGAAGGCGCCAACCTGATGGGCGCCGACCTGTCGGGCGCGAACCTCAGCTATGCCGTGCTGACCTGCGCCGACCTGACGCGGGTGCGGCTGGGTCCGGCGGCGATCAAGGATCCCTCGGGCCGCCCGACCGGCCGTTCCTGGGCCGCCAACCTGATGGGTGCCGACCTGCGCGGCGCCCTGCTGGTCGGCACCTGCCTGGTGCAGGCCAACCTGTCCGACGCGAATCTCGACAGCGCGGAGATGGACGGCGCCGATCTCGCCGGCGCCAAGCTGCAGCGCGCGATGCTTCCCGGACGCCCGCCCCGGCGGGGCTGAGGCAAACCCCTATGGCAGCCTGATCGTCACCGCGGTGCCGACGCCGGGGCTGCTGTCCAGGGTCAGGGTGCCGCCATGGGCCTCGATGAAGCGGCGGGCCAGCGGCAGACCAAGGCCGGTCCCGGCCTCCGCCTTGGTCAGGTAATTGTGGACCTGGCGGAACGGCTCCATCGCGATCAGCAACTCGTCCGCGGTCATGCCGACGCCCGTGTCGGCGATCACGATGACCGCGCCCATGCCCTCGGGGCCGGTGGCCGCCTCCACCCGCACGCTGCCGCCCGGCGGGGTGAACTTGATGGCATTGGACAGGACGTTCAGCACCGCCTGACGCATGCGCACGCCATCCACCGTGACCCGCAGGTTCTTAGCGATCGCGCCGCCGCTCAGGGTCACGCCCTTGCGCAGGGCCAGCGCATCGACCAGCCCCAGGCAGTCGTCCAGCAGCTCGTCCAGCGCGATGTTGGCCGGGAACAGCTCCAGCCGGCCGGCTTCGATCTTGGCCATATCCAGCAATTCGTTGACGAGGTCCAGCAGATGGCGCCCGGACTGATGGATCGCGGTCAGATATTCGACATGCTTGGGCGGGGCTGGGCCGAAAATGCCGGACATCAGCGCTTCGGCAAAGCCGATGATGGCGTTCAGCGGCGTGCGCAGCTCGTGGCTCATGTTGGCCAGGAAATCGCTCTTCGCCCGGTTGGCCGCCTCGGCATGCTCCTTCTCCGATTCCAGCCGGCGGCGCTGTTCGATCAGCACGGCCTCGCGGGCGCGGCGCACCTCCTCCTCGGCGCTGCGGCGGCGGCGGTAGGCGCGCGACACCAGCAGGGCCAGCATCAGCGTTGCGGCGCAGGCGCCGGCGGCGCCGCCGATCACCGTCAAGCGCATGGCGGTCAGCCGCTTCTGCACCACCGCCACTGGAACACCCAGGGCCACCGTCCATCCCGTTTCCTCGGACCGGTGGAAAGCGGCATAGACCTCACCATCGTCCTTGGTGCGCGCGGTGAACAGACCACCGGACCGGGCGGCCAGCTGCGACTTCAGCGATTCGGTGATGCGCTGGCCGATGAAGGCGTCGGTATCGTGGGACCGCGCTGCGATCAGCAGCGCCGGATCGATGACCGCCACCGTCCAGTCCGGCGGTGCCTTGCGCGTCTGCAGCGCTCCGGCCAGCCCCTCCAGTCCCAGCGCCAGGGACAGGACATAGCGCACCCGGTCGGTCTCGCTCACCGGATCGAAGCGGACGATCGGGGCACGCAGGATCAGCGACGGTCGTCCCGGCGGGCCGCCAGGCGGCAGGATCCCCCCTATCACCGCCTTGCCGCCCTGGACCACATGGCGGGTGACCTCGTCCAGCCGGGGCGGCGGCAAAGGGTGGACCCCCAGCGGATAACGGGTGTGGAAAATGAACTGGTTGGTATCCACGTCGATCAACCCCATCGCCAGCCAGCCGGTCTGGCTTTGCGCGGCGGCCGTCATCTGTTCGTAGAGCCAGCGCAGGTCGTCGGCCTGGGGTTGCAACAGGGCGGACATCAGTTCCAGCGGGCGCAGCTGGCTCGCCAGTTCGCGGTCGATCACCAGCGACAGCGAGCGGGCCGCCGACTGCAGTTCCTCCTCCATGTCAGCCTGCTCGCGGCGGTCGAACTGCCAGACCAGCGCCGCGCCGAACAGCAGCAGGGGTGCGGTCGCGGCCAGACTGATGGCGAGCAGGGAACTGGGGAACCGCAATCGCAACCGCGGACGCTCCGGCTGAAGAGAACCACCTGGGTGGCTGGTGCAGAAGATTAGTACGGGACCCGTGCCCACTCCAGGCGCACTCTCGTTTTCAGGGGTATTCCCTAATCAGGTCATGCCGGTCAGCAGCCGCGCCAACTCCACCGCTGTCTTCACCCGCATTTTCTCGAACACATGGCTGCGGTGGACCTCCACCGTGCGCATGCTGATGCCCAGTTCGTCGGCGATCACCTTGTTCAGCCGGCCGGCGACCACCAGCTCCATCACCTGCCGCTCGCGCTGGGTCAGAGTGGCCAGCCGGGCGGCCAGCCCGGCCTGACCGGCTTCGCGTTCGCGCTGTTCGGCGTCGAAGGCCAGCGCGTCGATCACCCGGTCGACCAGTTCGTTGTCGTTGAAGGGCTTTTCCACGAAATCGCGGGCTCCCTTCTTCAGGGCGCCGACGGCGATCGGCACGTCGCCGTGGCCGGTCAGGAAGATCACCGGCATGCGGCAGCCCTTGGCGAGCAGGCGGTCGAACAGCTCCAGCCCGCTCATCCCGTCCATGCGGATGTCCAGCAGCAGGCAGCCGGCGGTGTCCGGCCGCCATGCTTCCAGGAAGGCTTCGGCCGACGGCCAGCCGGCCACCGGGACGTTGCGCGACTGGAACAGCCAGCCGAGCGCATCGCGGATGGCCTCGTCGTCGTCGACGATGTGGAGCGTGGTCATTCGGCGGCCTCAGCGGTGTGGTCGGGGGCAATGTGATCGGACACGTGATCGGAAAGACGGTCTGGGGCTTGGGTATGAACGGGCAGGGTGAACAGGAAGCGCGCCCCGGCCGGCGCCGCCTCCGGGTCGTCCCCATCCGCCACCGCCTCGAACCACAGCCGGCCGCGGTGGTGCTCGACGATGGAGCGGCAGATGTTCAGGCCCATGCCCATACCTTCGCGCTTGGTGGTGAAGAAAGGGGAAAAGAGCCGGTCGGCGACATCCGGCGCGATGCCGCAGCCATGGTCGCGGATCTCCGTCAGCAGAACGCGGCCTTCGCCGTCCCCGCCCTGTCCACTGTCATCGCAGCCGGCCAAACGGACGGTGACGGTCAGGCGGCGGTCGGCGCGCGGGGTGCGGGCCATCGCCTCGATCCCGTTGCGCATCAGGTTCAGCACCACCTGCTGCAGCAGGATGCGGTCGCCGGTGACCGGCGGCAGGTCGGCCGGGGCGTCCAGCTCCACACGCACGCCCAGCCGCGCGGCGTCGCTGCCGGCCAGCCCGACGCAATCCTCCAGCACGCGGGCGAGCGAGCAGGGGGCGACCTTCGGATCGCGCTTGCGCACGAAATCATGGATGCGCCGCACCACCAACCCGGCGCGCTTGGCCTGGGCCGCCAGCTTTTCCAGCGCCGCCGCCACCTCCTGGGTGTCGCAGCGGTCGGAGCGCAGGCGGTTGAGGCAGCCGGTGCAATAGCTGGCGATGGCCGACAGCGGCTGGTTCAGCTCATGTGCCAGGGTGGAGGCCATCTCGCCCATGGTGATCAGGCGCGAGGTCTGCTGCAGCCGCTCCTGCTGCTGGCGGGCCAGCTCCTCGGCGCGCTTGCGCTCGGTGATGTCGAGGACGGAGCCCATCCAGCCGGTCTGGCGTCCGTTGGCGTCGATCAGAGGCGCCTCGTAGATCAGCGCGTCGAAGCGTTCGCCGTTGGGGCGCTGGAACCGCATCTCCAGCCCGTTCTCCGGCGCGCGGCCGGCCAGCACGTCCTGGAAGGCGGCCTCGGCCCGGTCGATCTCCTCCGGCAGCCAATAGGGCGCCGGCGGGCCGCGTCCGATCAGGTCCCCGGCCTCCAGCCCGACCATCTTGCAGAAGGCCGGATTGACGTAGGTGATGCGCCCCTCCAGGTCGCGGGCGCGCATGCCGACGGTCAGGCTGTCCTCCATCGCCTTGCGGAAGGCGTGTTCCTCGCGCAGAGCCTCCTCGGCGCGCAGGCGGCCGGCGATGTGGCGGCGCAGCGACCACAGGCTCCACAGCGCCGATCCGGTCAGCGCGAAGATCGCCGCCACCAGCACGGTGCGGATGACGTTCGAATCGCTGGGATAGGCGGTGGCGACCAGCGCCAGCCCATGGCCGGGCGGGTCGAACGGGATGACGTGGCTGCGCGCCGGGTCCGGCGCCGGGCCTGCCATCGACCCCGGCACCGACATGCGCGACTTCGACCCCAGGACCGTTCCCCGCGCGTCGATCACCTCCAGCTGGTAGCGCTGGGCGAACCACCAGGGGACATGGTGGGTCAGCATCGCCTCGAACGAGAAGACGCCGACCAGCGCGCCGACGAACTTGCCGTCGCGGAACAGCGGGAAGGCGACGTCGAAGCCATGGTTGCCGGCGTCGACCCGATAGGGCGCGCTGTGGGCGCGCAGGCCGGAGGACCGGGCGATGCGCACGGCGTCGGTCCGGCTCAGTCCGCCCAGTGGGCTGTCGTCCCCGTTCGCATTTTCCCCGGCCGGCGCGCCGTTCCCCGGCAACGGCGGCTCGGCCAGCTGGGTGCGCCCTTGGGTGTCCAGCCACAGAACCCGCTCGATCGCTGGATTGGTGTTCACCACCAGCCGGGCCATCGCGGCGAACTGCCGCATGTCCACCTCGGTCCGGCCCAGCGTCTCCGCCAGCCTTTCCAGCTTGTCCTCGTCGGAGGCGAGTTGGAAATGCAGGTTCTGCTCGACCCACAGCGCGTCCTTGATCAGCGCCAGCGCCTCCTCGTCGCGCTCGTTGCGCTGAAGCAGCCAGAGGAAGGCGCCCAGCAGCACCACGACCAGCACCATCGCCACGACGGGCATGGCATGCGGCCCCGCCCGCCCGATACGGGCGGGGGAGGGGGAGGTGCCGGTGCGGAGCGGGTTCGACATTGGAATGGACACGAAAGTGTGGCGGTGGGGGATGGCGGGACCGGACGAAAGTGGGATAGGCCGACTCTGCGGATATCCACAATAGCCGCAATTCGTCCGATCATGAACAATGCGCGACAAGTACGGGGCGGAACAATCCGCTCTGTCGACAATCAACACCGGAAGGGGGACGCACCCATGAAACTCGTGAAGCTCCTGTGCGCGGCTGCGGTCGGCTGCATGATGGCGGCGCCGATGGCCATTTCGACGGCCTGGGCCCAGGACCAGATCGTCATCAAGTTCAGCCACGTCGTCGCGCCGGAGACGCCGAAGGGCAAGGGTGCCGAGAAGTTCAAGGAACTGGCCGAGAAGCTGACCGCCGGCAAGGTGAAGGTCGAGGTCTATCCGAACAGCCAGCTCTACAAGGACAAGGAAGAGCTTGAGGCACTGCAGCTGGGCGCCGTGCAGATGCTGGCCCCGTCGCTGGCCAAGTTCGGTCCGCTGGGCGCCAAGGAATTCGAGGTCTTCGACCTGCCCTACATCTTCCCGAGCAAGGAAGTCCTGCAGCGCGTCACCAAGGGCGAGATCGGCAAGAAGCTGTTCAAGAAGCTGGAGTCCAAGGGCATCATCGGCCTCGCCTATTGGGACAACGGCTTCAAGATCATGAGCGCCAACAAGCCGCTGATCATGCCGGAGGACGTCAAGGGCCTGAAGATGCGCATCCAGTCGTCCAAGGTTCTGGACGCCCAGATGCGCGCGCTGGGCGCCCTGCCGCAGGTGATGGCCTTCTCCGAAGTGTACCAGGCGCTGCAGACCGGCGTCGTCGACGGCACCGAGAACCCGCCGTCGAACATGTACACCCAGAAGATGCACGAGGTGCAGAAGAACGCCACGCTGACCGACCACGGCTATCTCGGCTATGCGGTCATCGTGAACAAGAAGTTCTGGGAAGGCCTGCCCGCCGACGTCCGCACCCAGCTGGAAGAAGCGATGAAGGAGGCGACCGATTACGCCAACGACATCGCCCAGCATGAGAACGACGTGGCGCTGGCCCAGATGAAGGCGTCGGGCAAGACCGATTTCCACACCCAGACCAAGGCCGAGCGCGAGGCCTGGATCAAGGCGCTGAAGCCGGTCCACAAGGAAGCCGAATCCCGCGTCGGCAAGGACCTGATCGAAGCGATCTACAAGGAAGCCGAGGCCGCCGGCTTCAAGATGTAAGGACCTGCGGGCTTCGATCCTCCCTCTCCCGCCCCGGGAGAGGGAAGGGGCCCATGCGCAGCATGGGAAGGGTGAGGGGTGGTTCGAGAATCCCGAACCGCATGGCTTCGTGCCTCACCCCTCACCCTCCCGCCTTCGGCGGGTCCCTCCCTCTCCCGGGACGGGAGAGGGCAATAAACTGCCGACTACCTCCGCCGACCGGGAGATCCCCCCGACATGCTCATGAAACTGCTCGACCGCCTCGAGGAGACGCTGATCGCCTCGCTGATGGCGGTGGCGACGCTCGTCATCTTCGCGGCCGTCCTTCACCGTTATCTTTCCGGCGTGCCCTACATCCAGGACTACGTCATCCACTGGAATCTGGCCTGGGCCCAGGAACTGTGCATCTACCTGTTCGTGTGGATGGCCAAGTTCGGCGCGGCCTATGGCGTGCGCACCGGCATCCATGTCGGCGTGGACGTGGTGATCAACCGGCTGCGGCCGGACATCCGCGGCCGCTTCGTCATCTTCGGCCTGCTGGCCGGCGCCCTGTTCACCGGCGTCGTCGGCACGCTGGGCGCCACCTTCGTCTACCACATGTCGGAGACGGAGCAGGTGTCGGCCGATCTGGAATGGCCGATGTGGATCATCTATCTGGCGATCCCGCTCGGCTCCTACCTGATGTGCTTCCGCTTCCTTCAGGTCGCCTGGACCTTCATCCGGACCGGCGAACTGCCCCACCACGATCATGCCCAGGTCGACGGCATCGACCCGGTCGAAGCCGCCAATGAAGGAGGCCCGGCGTGAACGCACTCATCATCTTCGGTCTGCTGCTGACGCTGATGCTCACCGGCATGCCGATCTCCATCTCGCTCGGCCTGACGGTTCTGACTTTCCTGTTCACGATGACCGACGTGCCGATCGCGGCGGTGGCGCTGAAGCTGTTCACGGGCATCGAGAAGTTCGAGATCATGGCGATCCCGTTCTTCATCCTGGCCGGCAACTTCCTGACCCACGGCGGCGTCGCCCGGCGCATGATCAACTTCGCCACCTCGATGGTCGGGCACTGGCACGGCGGCCTGGGTCTGGCCGGTGTCCTCGCCTGCGCCCTGTTCGCGGCGGTGTCGGGCTCCAGCCCGGCGACGGTGGTGGCCATCGGCTCCATCATCCTGCCGGCGATGATCGCCCAGGGCTTCCCGAAGAATTTCGGCGCCGGCATCGTCACCACCTCCGGCGCGCTGGGCATCCTGATCCCGCCGTCGATCGTGATGGTGATGTACTGCGTCGCCACCACCGGGCATCCGCAGGCGCCGTCCATCGGCCAGATGTTCCTGGCCGGCGTGGTGCCGGGCCTGATGCTCGCCGCCTTCCTCGGCTTCACCACTTGGTTCCGCGCCCGCAAGTTCGGCTATCCCCGCCTGCCCAAGGCGTCGGCCGCCCAGCGCTGGCACGCCTTCCGCGAGAGCTTCTGGGGCCTGCTGCTGATCGTCGTCGTCATGGGCGGCATCTACACCGGCGTCTTCACCCCGACGGAAGCGGCGGCGATGGCGGCGGTCTATGCCTTCGTCGTGGCGGTGTTCGTCTACCGCGACATGCCGCTCAGCCGGGTGCCGAAGGTGCTGCTGGACAGCGCCAGCATGTCGGCGATGCTGCTCTACATCATCACCAACGCCGTCCTCTTCTCTTTCGTCATGACGTCGGAGCAGATCCCGCAGTCGATGGCGGCCTGGATCCAGAGCCAGCATCTGGGCGTGTGGGTCTTCCTGCTGGTGGTGAACATCGTGCTGCTGGCCGCCGGCAACTTCATGGAGCCGTCGTCCATCGTCCTCATCATGGCGCCGATCCTGTTCCCGGTGGCGATGTCGCTGGGCATCGACCCGGTCCATTTCGGCATCCTGATCATCGTGAACATGGAGGTCGGCATGTGCCACCCGCCGGTGGGCCTGAACCTCTACGTCGCATCGGGCATCACCAAGATGGGCATTACCGAGCTGACGGTGGCGGTGTGGCCGTGGCTGCTGACGATGCTGATCTTCCTCGGCCTCGTCACCTATGTGCCGGCGATCTCGCTGTGGTTCCCGCGCCTGATCGGGGCGATGTAGAGCCACAAAGTCGTCAGGGGATTTCCTCGTCGAAACGGCAGGGGCCGCGAAGTCCGGAACGGGGCTTCGCGGCCCCTTCGCGTGTCCGGCCCTTCATTATTGTACCCATACATTGTTGTGCATTGAAGCGAGCGCGCGGCCGGGCCTAAACTTCGACCCTCTCCCGCCGCCAGCCAGACCAGAGGTTAGCCTTGCCGGCCCAGTTCCTCCCCACCGCCTGTCCGCACGATTGCCCTAGCACCTGCGCGCTGGAGGTGGAACGTCTCGCCCCCGACCGCATCGGCAAGGTGCGCGGCGCGGCGGAGAACAGTTACACCGCCGGCGTCATCTGCGCGAAAGTCAGCCGCTATGCCGAGCGGGTGCATTCGCCCGACCGGCTGAAGACACCCCTGCTGCGCACCGGCCCCAAGGGCTCCGGCCAGTGGAAGGAGATTGGCTGGGACGAGGCGCTGGACCGCATCGCGGATTCCTTCCTGACCGCCGAGCGCTCCCACGGCGCCGAAGCCGTCTGGCCCTATTTCTACGCCGGCACCATGGGCTTGGTTCAGCGCGGCGCCATCCAGCGCCTTCGCCATGCCAAGGGCTATTCGCGCCAGACCAGCACGGTCTGCGACACGCCGGCCAACATGGGCTGGCTCGCCGGCTATGGCGACATCCGCGGCACCGATCCGCGCGAGATGGCGGAGAGCGACCTGATCGTCAACTGGGGCGGCAACCCGGTGGCGACCCAGGTCAACGTGATGACCCATGTCAGCCGGGCCCGTAAAGGCCGCGGCGCCAAGCTGGTCACCATTGACCCCTACCGCACCGGCACGGCCGAGGTCTCCGACCTGCACCTGATGCTGCGGCCGGGCACCGACGGCGCGCTGGCCTGCGCGGTGATGCATGTGCTGTTCCGCGACGGCTACGCCGACCGTGCCTATCTGGCCCGGCTCGCCGCCGGCACCGACCGGCTGGAGGCGCATCTCGCCACCCGCACCCCCGAATGGGCGGCCGGGATCACCGGCCTGACCGTGGCGGAGATCGAGGAGTTCGCCCGCCTCTACGGCACCACCAAGCGGTCCTACCTGCGCATCGGCTACGGCCTGTCGCGCGCCCACAATGGCGCCGCCCAGGTTCATGCCGTGTCCTGCCTCCCGGTGGTCACCGGGGCCTGGCAGCACAAGGGCGGCGGCGCGCTGTACTGCTCGTCCGGCATCTACAAGCTGGACAAGACCCTGTCGGAGGGGCTGGACCGCCTCGACACGTCCGTCCGCAGCTTCGACCAGTCGCGCATCGGTGCGGTGCTGACCGGCGACCCGCGCGACCTGACCAGCGGCCCGCCGGTGACGGCGATGCTGATCCAGAACACCAACCCGGTGACGATCTGCCCGGATTCCAACCGCGTCCGCCAAGGCTTCCTGCGCGAGGATCTGTTCGTCGCGGTGCATGAGCAGTTCATGACCGACACGGCCAAGCTGGCCGATCTGGTGATCCCCGCCACCACCTTCCTGGAGCATGACGACATCTACCGCGGCGGCGGCCAGATGCACATCCTGATCGGCCGCAAGGTGATCGAGCCGCAGCACGAGGCGCGCGAGAACCACTGGGTCATCTCCGAGGTCGCCCGCCGCGTCGGCGCCGAGCATCCCGGCTTCGGCATGACCGCGCTGGAGATCATCGACGCCATGCTGAAGGCCTCCAACCTGGGCGACGCGGCGACCCTGACCGAGAACCGCTGGATCGACGCCCAGCCGGATTTCGAGACCTCGCACTTCCTCAACGGCTTCGCCCATCCCGACGACAAGTTCCGCTTTGCTCCCGACTGGGCGGCGCTCGGCCCCTATGGCGGCATGCCGGAGTTGCCCGACCACATGCCGCCCGGCCGCGATGCCGACGCCGAGCATCCCTTCCGTCTGGTCACCGCTCCGGCCCGCCAGTTCCTCAACACCTCCTTCACGGAGACGCTGACCGCCCAGAAGCGCGAAGGCCGTCCCACCGCGTTGATCCACCCGGACGACGCGACGGGCCTGGGCCTCGCCGACGGCGACGCGGTGCGGCTGGGCAACCCGCAGGGCAGCGTGGTGGTCCATGCCAAGCCCTTCGCCGGCGTGCCGCGCGGCGTGGTGATCGTCGAAGGCATCTGGCCCAACAGCGCCTTCGTCGAAGGCATCGGCATCAACAGCCTGACCTCGCCGGAGCCGATCCCGCCGGCGGGTGGCGCGGCCTTCCACGACACAGCGGTGTGGATGCGGGCGGCGTAAGTCCCCGACATCCCACCCCTGCCCACACCCGCCGTGCGCCGCGCGTCCATCTCTGCTATGGCTGTACACCCATCCCAGAGACCGTGCAGCACCGCCATGACCGAAGCCGCCGCCTTCCTCAACGTCGCCAACTCCCTGTCCGGCAAGCGCTGGCAGGCGCGGCCTTGCGACGAGCGGCAGGCGCAGGCGCTCACCCAGGGTCGCGGCCTGCCGGAGATCGTCGGCCGGGTGCTGGCCGCCCGCGGCGTCACCGACGACACCTGTGAAACCTTCCTGAATCCGACACTGAAGGCGCTGCTGCCCGACCCTTCGCGCTTCCGCGACATGGACCCGGCGGCCGAGCGCATCGCGCGGGCCATCCGCGATGGTGAAGCGGTGGCGGTCTTCGGCGATTACGACGTCGACGGCGCCACCTCCGCCGCGCTGCTGCGCCGCTTCTTCCGCTCGCTCGGCGCCGATATCCGCGTCTATGTCCCCGACCGCATCACCGAAGGCTACGGCCCCAACGCGGCGGCGCTGCTGCGGCTGAAAGGGGAGGGGGTGCGGCTGGTGGTGACGGTCGATTGCGGCATCTCCGCCTTCGCCGCCCTGGAAGCCGCAGCCGACGCCGGGCTGGAGGTCGTCGTGCTCGACCACCACGCCGCCGAACCACGCCTGCCGCCCGCCGTCGCCCTGGTCAACCCCAACCGGCTGGACGAGGACGGCGCCTATCGCACGCTCTGCGCCGCCGGCGTCACCTTCATCACCATCGTCGCCGTTAACCGCGCGCTGCGTCAGTCCGGCTTCTACAGCGACCGGCCGGAACCCAACCTGATGGAGTGGCTCGACCTCGTCGCCCTCGGCACGGTGTGCGACGTGGTTCCCCTGACCGGCCTGAACCGCGCGCTGGTGGCGCAGGGGCTGAAGGTGATGGCGCGCCGCGCCAACCCCGGCCTCGCCGCCCTGTCCGACGTGGCGGGGGTTAAGGAGAAGCCCGACGCCTACCATGCCGGCTATGTCCTCGGCCCGCGCGTGAATGCCGGCGGCCGGGTGGGCGCGTCCGACCTCGGCGCCCGCCTGCTCTCAACCGACGACCCCATCGAGGCGATGGAACTGGCCCAGCGGCTGGAAGGCCACAACGCCGAACGCCGCACCATCGAGCAAGCGGTTCTCGACGAGGCGCTGGAGCGCGTCGCCGCCGAGGCCGGACGCGAGACCGATCTGGTCTTCGTCACTGGGGTCGGCTGGCACCCCGGAGTCATCGGCATCGTCGCCGCCCGCCTGAAGGAGCGCTACAGCCGCCCGGCCTGCGTCGTCGCCCTGGAGGAAACCGCCGACGGCACCGTCATCGGCAAGGCGTCCGGTCGTTCTGTCCGCGGCGTCGACCTGGGGTCCGCGGTGATCGCCGCCCGCCAGGAGGGATTGCTGCTCGCCGGTGGCGGCCACCGCATGGCGGCGGGCTTCACCGTGGCCGGCGACAAGATCGACGCGTTGCGCGACTTCCTGCACAGCCGCATCTCCGAACAGGTGGCATCCGCCCCGCTGGTGCCGACGCTGGAACTGGACGGCGCGCTGTCGGTCGGCGGCGCCAGCGTTGGTCTGGTGACCATGCTCGACAAGCTTGGCCCCTACGGCACCGGCAATTCCGAACCCCGCTTCGCCATCGCCGACGCCCGCGTCGTGCGTGCCGACGTGGTTGGCGCCAACCATGTCCGCTGCATCCTGCAGGGCAATGACGGCGCCCGGCTGAAGGCCATCGCGTTCCGCGCGCTGGACAGCGACATGGGCCAGGCCCTGCTGACCGGCCGAGGAACGCCCTTCCACCTCGCCGGCGTTCTGCGCATCGACCGCTGGAACGGGTCCGAGGGCGTGCAGTTGCTGATCGACGACGCCGCGCCCGCGCGCTCCGTCTGAGTGTTCGCAGGACGCCGGGTGGGCAGGGCGCAAAAAAGTATCGGAGGATGCGAAAAAGCGCTTGCGCTCCCCGCCTCCGATCTTTAGAAAGCGCGTCACCGCGAACGACGTCCCCGTCGTCTAGAGGCCTAGGACACCGCCCTTTCACGGCGGCGACACGGGTTCGACTCCCGTCGGGGACGCCACTCTCTCGGTTCAGAAAAAAAGCCGGCCAGAAATGGCGCGGCATTTTTTGTTTTGCATCTGCTGATCGCGACCTGCGGCGCCCAGTCGCTGGTTGGCAGAGCGGTCGTCCGCTGTGGACGAGTTGAGCCGATACCGGTTGTTGCGGGGGTTGCGATCCGCTACTCTCGATACGCCTCCTGTGGTTTCAATGCCGGTGCGCAAATCATGCTGGTCGTCGGAGAAAGCCAGAAAGCATTTTTCGATGCGATGGCCGGCACTGAGTTCGCAAATCAGTTGGATGCCCATCTCAGCGCACGTCAGCCAGGCTATCTGCCGCGTTTCCCCGCGCAGTCGCGCAAGTTGCTTGTGGGCAATATGATGGCTCGGGCGCAGCGCTATGGCCTGACCTGGAAATCGACGATCACACTGTTCTGCGACCTCATGCAGTCGGCAGCTCCCAATTTCGATCGACATCCCCGAATCCAGGATGCGCTGGCTGGCGGAACAGCTGATCCCGATGTGCGGATGCGTTCGCTTCCTGCACGGGTGCCTGCGGCGGTATGGGACGAGATTGCCGGCCAGCGGGTCGATCTGCCGCTCTATGTTGCTCCCGACCTCGATGATCGGCCGTTGGTGGATCGGGTCGCCCATGCGCTGCCCATCGTGCTGTGGGATCACATCGCCCCTGCTGCGGCCCATGATGTCGCCCTTTGGGCGATGAAGGCTGCCGCCAGTCTGGGGCTCGATGGTCTCGATGATGCTCCGCTCGCCGTTGCGGCGATGCAGGTTTTCTACTTGGCGGCATCGCCCGGGAAGAAGCCCGACTGGCTGGCCGACGTCCGCGATCCTGCCCTGCCGCCCAAGGTTCGGCTGGAGCTGCTGCGATTGAAGATCTCGCTCGACCACGGGCGGCGGGTTTAGCCATGGGTGTGTTCGACTCCATCGGCAGTGTCGTAGCTGGCGCGGCGGACGTCGGCAAGGGAGTCGCAAAGGGCGCCGGCAAGGCCCTGTGGTCGACGGGCGAGGGGGCGGTCGATCTCGCCAGGGCGGGATATGCCCTCGCAACCGATGCGGAGGCCCGTTCACGGGCCTATGACGCCGGCCGGCGCATTGCGGGTTCGGTCGCCGGCTATGCGGACAAGGCCGTGGATGATCCGGCCATTCTCCTGCGCGATATGAAGGGCAAGGCGCTCGAAGCCTATACGGCAGCGGAGGAATTCCGGGCCAATGCCACCCCCGAACAATGGGGCGAACTGGTCGGCGGCGGTGCGGTGGAGGCGGGACTGCTGCTGCTGCCCGCCACCAAGGTCGGCAAGTTGGGCAAGCTCGGCGATGAGGTGGCCGATACCGTCCGGGCCGTCGACAAGATCGAGGATGTCGCGCCGACGGGGACCCGGCCTTGTCCGAAGGCCATTCCGCCGATCGTCGAGACGGAGACGGTTGGCAGGAACACGGCGACCTGGACCTTG
This sequence comes from uncultured Azospirillum sp., assembly GCA_965650625.1. GTDB lineage: Bacteria > Pseudomonadota > Alphaproteobacteria > Azospirillales > Azospirillaceae > Azospirillum. The sequence continues at coordinate 44,350 of CBFGPE010000035.1, forward strand.
GACGAACGGGGACGGGCGACGAGCGTCAGGGCAAAGCTGTCCGAGTTGGCTGGTGAGTCTCGGTCCTCTGCCGAAAAGAAGATGCAAGGTTTGGTCGGCAAGGAAGGCATTGCAGGCGATGAGGGCGGGCATCTGATCGGTCACCGCTTCATGGGTGATCAGGGCTTGAAGAACCTGTTTCCCCAGAATGCGAACTTGAACAAGAGCGCATATAAGAAACTCGAGAATGAATGGGCCGACTGGATCGACAGCGGGTATGAGGTTAATGTCGAGATCGATCTGTATCCGCCCGGAGAAAAACGCCCGGACAATATATCGGTTCATTATAAGGTTGTGGATCCCAAGACTGGGGATGAACTGCTTTCGGATGGGAAGGATTTTCCGAACAAGGCGGGACAAGTCTATAATCGGGTTCCTCGAAGCGATATGTAGGATTGGGGGTCGACATGGATCGAAAAACAGAGCTGGTGGTTCTGATCTGTCGGGAGATCGCGGGATGTTCCGATCTTGAACCGATCGATTGGGACGCCGTGTCGCTGGTGATCGAGGTTGAAGATGAGGCGGTCTCCAACAAGGGGTTTGCCTATCTCGCCGACGCCGGGATCAAGCCGTTTTCGGTTCGCAGCCGGCAATTCTATGACTATTGCCGGGAATTGCCGGCTGTGATGCAGGTCGTCGGCGAAGAACCCTGGAAGGAATGCCTCGTTCAAATTCGCCGGGCCGATGGCGAGATCAAAATCGATTTCAATTATGATCAAGCTCCACGATGGGCCATCACGCCGCGGACTCTGGTGCGCATGCGCGAGGAATTGAGGCCGGTGTTCGACTGACGCTTTGTGGAAGCCGGGCTTGCCTTTCCCCGCCGATTGGGCCAAGTGAGGCCCATCGGTTACGTATCGGCTGCCGCAGCATGTCCATTCCCACCTCCACGATTCCCCTCAGCGTCGCCCCGATGATGGATTGGACCGACCGGCATTGCCGGTACTTCCACCGTCTGCTGTCGCACTCGACCCTGCTCTATACCGAGATGGTGACCACCGGCGCCGTGCTGCATGGCGACCGCGAGCGGCTGCTGGGCTTCGACGCGGCGGAGCATCCGGTCGCGCTCCAACTCGGCGGGTCGGACCCGGCGGACCTCGCCGCCTGCGCCCGCATCGCGGAGGAGTGGGGCTATGACGAGGTCAACCTGAACGTCGGTTGCCCCAGCGACCGCGTGCAGTCCGGCCGCTTCGGCGCCTGCCTGATGGCGGATCCCGATCTGGTGGCCCGGCTGGTCGGTGCCATGCGCGACGCCGTGTCGATCCCCGTCACCGTCAAGTCGCGCATCGCCATCGACGAGATGGAGGAATGGCCGACGCTGGACCATTTCATCCGCACCGTCTCCGCCGCCGGCTGCACCCACTTCATCGTCCATGCCCGCAAGGCGTGGCTGAAGGGCCTCAGCCCCAAGGAGAACCGGGACATCCCGCCGCTGCGCTACGACCTCGTTCACCGGCTGAAGGCGGACTATCCGCAACTGACCATCGCCATCAACGGCGGGATCAAGACGCTGGACGAGGCGGAGGAGCATCTCGGCAAGCTCGACAGCGTGATGATCGGCCGCGCCGCCTACGAGACGCCCTATCTGCTGGCCGATGCCGACCGCCGCCTGATGGGTGGGGAGGCCGGTCCCGACCGCCATGCGGTAATCGAGGCGATGCTGCCCTACATCGAGGCGCGCATGGCGCGCGGCACGCCGCTGTCCAGCATCACCCGCCACATGCTGGGCCTGTTCCAGGGCCTGCCCGGCGCCCGTGCCTACCGCCGTCACATCGCCGAGAACGCCCACCGTCCCGGCGCCGGCCCGGAAGTGCTGGAACGCGCCGCGTCCCTGGTGCGCCGGCGCGGTGCCGATGAGATGGTGGAGGAGGCCGCGTGAAAGGCTCCGGCCCGGATGGAACACTGAACACCCCCGGAAAACTGTTCCACGGCGTTCCAAACGTTCCATCCTCGGCCATTGGACGGCTTTGACCCGACGCCCCAACCGGACGGAATATGCGCCGTGCGTCCCGCACCGCTTGCGTGCGGGCAGGGTCCTCGCTAACTATGCCCACTTCATCGGACGGAGTGTAAGCGGTGCGGTACGTCAGCACGCGGGGCGCGGCCCCGGTCTTGGGTTTCGAGGAGGTCCTTCTTGCCGGGCTGGCGCGCGACGGCGGCCTCTATGTACCGGAGACCTGGCCGCGATTCACGGCCGACGACATCCGCGCCATGCGCGGGCTGCCCTACAGCGAGATCGCCGTCCGCGTGATGCTGCCCTTCCTGGGCGGCGCCATCGCCGAGGACGAGTTCCGCGCCATCGTCTGTGACGCCTATGCCAGCTTCGACCATGCCGCGGTGACTCCGCTGGTGCAGGTCGACCCGACCACCTGGGTGCTGGAGCTGTTCCACGGACCGACCCTGGCCTTCAAGGACGTGGCGCTGCAACTGCTCGGCCGCCTGTTCGACCATGTGCTGGCCAAGCGCGGGCAGCGGGTGACCATCGTCGGCGCCACCTCCGGCGACACCGGCTCGGCCGCCATCGAGGCCTGCCGCGATCGCCAGAACGTCGACATCTTCATCCTGCACCCCAAGGGCCGCACGTCCGAGGTGCAGCGCCGGCAGATGACCAGCGTGCTGTCGTCCAACGTCCACAACATCGCGCTGGACGGCACCTTCGACGACTGCCAGGACCTCGTGAAGGCGATGTTCAACGACGGCGCCTTCCGCGACCGGATGGGGCTGTCGGCGGTGAACTCGATCAACTGGGCTCGCATCATGGCCCAGATCGTCTATTATTTCACCGCCGCGGTGGCGCTGGGCGCCCCCGACCGCAAGCTGGCCTTCACCGTGCCGACCGGCAATTTCGGCAACGTCTATGCCGCCTATGGCGCCCGCGCCATGGGGCTGCCGGTGGAGACGCTGGTGGTCGGGTCCAACAGCAACGACATCCTGGCGCGCTTTTTCGCCAGCGGGAGCATGGTCGCGGCGCCCGTCGTGCCTACCTTGTCTCCCAGCATGGACATCCAGATCTCTTCCAACTTCGAACGGCTGCTGTTCGACCTGCTCGACCGCGACGGCACCGCGGTGACGGAGGCGCTGAACCGCTTCCGTGCCGAGGGCAAGTTCGCGGTGACCGACGCGCAGCTCGCCCGCGCGCTGGCCGTCTTCTCCGGCCACCGGGTGGACGAGGCCGCCACCATGGCGACCATCGCCGACGTCTGGAAGGGCAGCCTCTATCTGCTCGACCCGCACACGGCGGTCGGCATCGGGGCGGCCAAGGCCGCGGTTGCGGCCGGCCGGGTCGATCCGTCCGTTCCGATGGTGGTTCTCGCCACCGCCCATCCCGCCAAGTTCCCCGACGCGGTGGAAAAGGCGACCGGCCGCCGGCCGGACCTGCCGCCGCGTCTGTCCGATCTTTATGTGCGCGAGGAGCGCCTGTCCGAACTGCCGAACGATCTGGCGGCGGTTCAGGACTTCGTCATCGCGCGCGCCCGCGCCGCCCAGGAGGCCGCATGAGTTCCATTCGTGTGACGACGTTGCCCAACGGGCTTCGCGTCGCGACCGATACGATGCCCGACGTGCAGTCCGTGTCTCTCGGCTGCTGGGTCGGGGTTGGCACCCGCAACGAGGCGGCCAGCGTCAACGGCGTCGCCCACCTCGTCGAGCATATGCTGTTCAAGGGCACCCGCCGCCGCTCCGCCTTCCGCATCTCCGAGGAGATCGAGAATGTCGGCGGCCAACTGAACGCCTACACCACCCGCGAGCAGACTGCCTATTACGCCAAGGTCCTGCACGAGGATGCGCCGCTGGCGCTCGACATCCTCTCCGACATGATCCAGCACTCGACGCTGGACGCCGAGGAACTGGTGCGCGAGCGGACGGTGGTGCTGCAGGAGATCGGCCAGAGCGCCGACACGCCCGACGACATCATCTTCGACCATTTCCAGTCGACCGCCTATCCGGGGCAGGCCATCGGCCGTCCGGTGCTGGGCTCGGCGGAGATCGTCGGCGCCCTGCCGCGCGAGGCCCTGGTCGACTACATCGCCGGCCATTACGGCGCCCCCGGCATGGTGCTGAGCGCCGCCGGCCGGATCGAGCATGACCGCATGGTCGATCTCGCGATGAAGGCCTTCGGCGACCTGCCGAGCGGCGCCCCGCCGAAGCCGGAGACCGCCCGCTACACCGGCGGCGACTTCCGTGAGGACCGTGACCTGGAGCAGATGCACCTCGTGCTCGGCTTCGACGGGGTGGGGGTCCATGATCCGGACTTCTACGCCCATTCGGTGCTCTCCACCCTGCTCGGCGGCGGCATGTCGTCCCGCCTGTTCCAGGAGGTGCGGGAAAAGCGCGGGCTGGTCTATTCCATCTACACCTTTACCGGCGGCTATCATGACGGCGGCCTGTTCGGCGTCTATGCCGGCACCGGCGAGGACGAGGTGGCGGAACTGGTCCCCGTCGTCTGCGACGAGATCGCCAAGGTCGGCGCCGACGTTACCGAGGACGAGGTCGCCCGCGCCCGTGCCCAGCTGAAGGCCGGGACGCTGATGGCGCTGGAAAGCACCATGTCGCGCTGCGAGCAGCTCGGTCAGCAGATGCTGATCTACGACCGCCCGGTTCCGGTGGAAGAGATCGTGGCGAAGATCGACGGCGTCGACCGCGACGCCGTGGTCAAGGCCGCCAGCCGCCTGCGCGCCAGCCGGCCGACCGTCGCCGCTCTCGGCCCCATCGCCAAGCTGGAAAGCTACGACCGCATTGCGGAGCGTCTCGCCTGACGATGGCGGCTGTGGTGCCCCCTCCCTCCCACGCGTGCGCGTGGGTCCCTCCCTCCCCCGCCCTCGGTCGGCCGAAGGCCGATCCGATCGCGGGAGAGGGGAGAGCTTGCGATACGGCGGCAGTCCCCTCTCCCACCGAAGGTGGGGGAGGGTTAGGGAGGGGGCCGACG